>CABRFG010000030.1 GCA_902470095.1 uncultured Collinsella sp. | reverse complement strand
GCAAGCTGGTCAACCTGGTCGTCAAGTAAGCGCTGCGCGCATAGCTGACATGAAAAGGCGAGGGGGACGATTCCGTATGGAGTCGCCCCCTTTTTTGGTTATGTATACTTGCGACAACACCCAATTATCCATTTCTTGTGGAGAAGCTGTGCGCACGCTGACCTGCAGATTCGTACTGTGCTTGCACGTTTCCGCAGCTATTGGTATAGTTTGCTTGCAAATGAAGTTGTAATTGAAAGAAGTGGGGTTTCGGCCCCGCTTCTTTTTTGTATGGATGGAGGTGCCGCAATGGTCAAGACCAAGACCGAGCAGGCGATCATCGACGCGCTCGAGGCCGTCGCTCCCCAGCACGATGTCGACATCGTCGACGTCGAGCTCGTGGGTGCCACCAAGGCCCCCTGCGTGCGTGTGCGTATCGAGGGTGCCGAGGGTCAGAGCCTGTCGCTCAACGACGTCACGGCCAACACCAAGTGGGTCGGCGATGTGATTGAGGAGCTCGATCCCATCTCTTCGAGCTATACGCTCGAGGTGTCGAGCCCGGGTATGGCGCGCCCGCTGCGCCGCCCGTGCGACTTTGCCCGCTTTGTGGGCGAGAACTGCGAGCTCACCTCCACCGCCACCGAGGGCCGTCGCAAGTACGCCGGCAAGATTGCCGCCGCCACCGAGACGAACGTGACCCTCGAGCTCGAGGACGGCGAGTCCGTTACCCTCGATTTCTCTGATGTTAAAAAGTGCAAGTTGAAGCCCACCTACGACTTCAAGCCCGCGAAGGAAGGAAAGTAAGATGGCAGCATCCGACATGATGTCCGCCCTGATGGAGCTTTGCCAGGAGAAGCACATCGACCAGCTCTACCTGATCGACCGCCTGGAGCAGTCGCTCGCCAAGAGCTATGCCGAGATCCTGCATCTTGAGTGGGGCGCCAAGGTGACCATCGACCGCACCACCGGCAAGATCTACGTCTACCGTCTGGAGCCGATCGACGATTCCATGGACGAGGAAGGCAACTTCACCGAGTTCGAGGAGATCGACGTCACCCCCAAGAACACGAGCCGCATCGCCGCCCAGCACGCCAAGGCCGAGATCAACGCCATCGTGCGCAACTCCGCCCGCGAGCAGATCTACGAGGAGTTCTCCGGCCGCATCGGTGACCTCATCAGCGGTACCGTGCTGCAGTCCACACCCGACTTCACGATCGTCAAGATTCGCGAGGGCGTCGAGGCCGAGCTTCCGCACTTCGACCAACGCCGTTACGAGAACGAGCGCAACGAGCGTCCGATGGGCGAGCGCTACCTGCACAACCAGCACATCAAGGCCGTGATCATCGACGTTCGCGACCCCAACTCCAACCTGCAGCCGGTCCGTGGCGAGCACAGCCGTCCGCCGATTGTCATCTCCCGTACCCACCCCGAGCTCATGCGTCGGCTGTTTGAGCAGGAGGTGCCCGAGATCTATGAGGGCACCGTCCAGATCAAGTCGATCGCCCGCGAGCCCGGTCAGCGCTCCAAGGTCGCCGTCCACTCGCTCGACGATCGCCTGGATCCCGTGGGCGCCTGCGTCGGCCCCAAGGGCAGCCGTGTTCGCGCCGTCGTGGGCGAGCTCCGTGGCGAGCGCGTCGACGTCATCCTGTGGGATGCCGATCCGGCCGTCTACGTCGCAAACGCCCTGTCGCCTGCCAAGGTCACCCGCGTCCTTATCGACGAGGAGAAGGCCTATGCCGGCGTCATCGTGCCCGATGACCAGCTGTCCCTCGCCATCGGCAAGGAGGGCCAGAACGCCCGTCTCGCCGCGCGCCTGACCGGCTGGCACATCGACATCAAGTCCGAGACCCTTGCCGCCGACATCCTCAAGAACGTTCCCGTTCACGAGGAGCCCGCCGCCGACCTGATCGGTGACGAGGAGGACGAGGACGTCCGTCGCTGCGAGTTCGTGTCCGAGGACGGCATCCAGTGCCGCAACCAGGCCCGTCCCGGCTCCCGTTTCTGCGGTGTCCACGACACCGACGCCTTCGATGATGCGGAGGACCTGATCTAGCGCGCGGTCGCGCCGGGCAGGTCCCAGCGCATACCCCACGCTCGTTCAGTCTCTAGGCACCGAAGGTGCCAGAAAGGGTAGGTGAAGTCATATGGCAAAAGTCCGTGTGTCCACCCTGGCCAAAGAGTTCGGCATGACCTCCAAGGAACTGATGGGTCATCTCGCCGAAATGAAGATTCCCGCTAAGTCCGCTTCCTCCGCCCTGGAGGACGCTTACGTCGCTATGGTCCGCAAGCAGCTCGCCTCGGTGATCGAGGCCCGCGCCCAGGAAGTCGAGGCCGCTAAGCAGGCCGAGGAGCAGGCCGCTGCCGCCGAGGAGGCAGCACGCGCTGCCGAGGCAGAGCGCGAGCGCATCGCTGCCGAGAAGGCTCGCGAGGAGGAGCGCCGTCAGTTCGCCGCCGCCCAGGCTGCCGAGGAGGCCGCCCGCGCCGAGGCCGAGGCTAAGAAGAAGGCCGAGCAGGAGCGCCTTGCCCGCGAGAAGGAGGAGGCTGCCCGCGAGGCCCAGCGCCGCGCCGTTCCCGCTTCCGATTCCGGTTCGCGTTTCCGTTCGCTGCTCGACCAGATCGCCGCACAGGAGACCGTGCTCAAGGAGAAGAAGGACGCTGAGGAGAAGGCCAAGGCCGAGCGCGCTGCCGAGCGCGGCAACCGTCGTGGCGGCAACAACGACCGTCGCGGTGGCCGTCGTAACGATCGCAACGCCTCCGACAACAACTCCGAGCGCAACGCCTCCGAGAACCGTCCCCATAGCCATCGCACCAATGCCAGCAATAACGTCGCTGCCGGCATGGACTTCCCCAACCCCGACAAGCAGGGCAAGGGCAAGAAGCGCAAGGGCGGTCACAACAACGAAGAGGACCACTACAGCCGCATGGCTCGCGAGGCCGAGGAGTACAGCCGCGAGAAGGTGCTCGAGGAGGCTCGTGCCGCCGTCGAGGAGGCCTCTCGCGAGTCCACTGGTCGCCGCAAAAAGCGCAAGGAGAAGCGCGAGCGCGAGGCCGCAAAGGCTCAGGAAGAGCGCAAGATTGAGGAGGCGCTGGCCCAGGGCGTGAACCCCGAGGAGCTCGACGCCATCAAGGTCTCCCAGGGCGTTACCGTCCAGGAGCTCGCTGAGGCGCTCGACGTTCCGGCCAACGACATCATCAAGCGCCTGTTCCTGCTGGGCACGCCGCTCACCATGACGCAGTCCATGTCCGACGACCTCGTCGAGCTCGTTGCCGACGACCTGGGCCGTCAGATCAAGATCATCACCCCCGAGGAGGAGAACACCTTCTCGTTCTATGACGATCCCGCCGACCTTAAGCCGCGTGCCCCGGTCGTCACCGTCATGGGCCACGTCGACCACGGCAAGACTTCGCTGCTCGACGCCATCCGTCACACCGGCGTCGCTGCCGGCGAGGCGGGCGGCATTACGCAGGCCATCGGCGCTTCGCAGGTCATGATCAACGACCGCAAGATCACCTTCATCGATACCCCCGGTCACGCCACCTTTACGGCCATGCGTGCCCGCGGCGCCAAGGTGACCGACATCGTCATTCTGATCGTGGCTGCCGACGACGGCGTCATGCCCCAGACCATCGAGTCGATCAACCACGCCAAGGCCGCCGGCGTACCCATCGTCGTCGCCGTCAACAAGATCGATAAGCCGGGTGCCAACCCCGACCGCGTGCGCGAGGAGTGGGGCGGACAGAACATGTTCGTCAACATCTCGGCCAAGCAGAAGATCGGTATCGACGACCTGCTCGAGACCGTGCTGCTCCAGGCCGACGTGCTCGAGCTCAAGGCCAACCCCGATACCTTCGCTTCTGGCAACGTCCTTGAGGCTAAGCTCGACAAGGGCCGCGGCTCGGTTGCCACCGTGCTCGTTACCCGCGGTACCCTGCACGTGGGCGACACGCTGGTCGCCGGCCTCACCTATGGCCGCGTCCGCGCCATGCTCGACCCCAAGGGCAACGCCGTTACTGAGGCCGGTCCTTCCGACGCCGTCGAGATCTTGGGTCTGCAGTCCGTCCCCAACGCCGGCGACGAGTTCCGCGTATTCGAGGACGAGCGCGAGGCGCGTGCGCTGGCCGACGAGCGTTCGCTCAAGGCCCGTATCGAGGAGCAGAGCCGCGTGAAGCACGTGACGCTCGAGAACCTCTTCGAGACCATCGCCGACGCCGAGGTCAAGGAGCTCAACCTGATCATCAAGGCCGACGTCCAGGGCTCCATCGAGGCCCTTCAGGACTCGCTCGACAAGATGGACCAGTCCGAGGTGCGCATCAACACGATCCACTCCGCCGTTGGCGCCATCAACGAGACCGACGTCGTCCTGGCCGACGCCTCCAACGCCATCATCATTGGCTTTGGCGTTCGTCCCGACGGCAAGGCCCGCTCCGCCGCCGAGCGCGAGGGCGTCGAGATCCGTTGCTACGACGTCATCTACAAGTGCCTCGAGGACCTCGACGCTGCCCGTATCGGCATGCTCAAGCCCACCGAGGTTGAGGTCTCCACGGGCACTGCGACCGTCCTGGACACCTTCAAGGTGCCCAAAGTCGGCATCGCCGCCGGTGTCCGCGTCGAAGAGGGCGAGATCGCCGCGACCGATTCCGTACGTCTGGTGCGCGACGGCATCGTGGTCTTCAACGGTAAAATCGCCTCGATGCGCCACTACAAGGACGAGGCCAAGAGCCTCAAGAGCGGCTCCGAGGGCGGTATTGGCCTGGAGAACTTCCAGGACATCAAGCCTGGCGACACCATTGAGGGCTACCGCATCGACCAGGTTGCCCGTACCGAGTAGGGGGTAGCGCTATGAAGCAAACGCAGGCAACCCGCCGTCTGGGCGAGCAGCTTCGCGAGAAGCTCGGTTATATCCTGCTCTTTGAGGTTTCCGATCCGCGTCTCGACCTGGTCACCCTGACCGCGGTCGAGGTCGCGGTGGACCGTTCGTTCGCGCGCGTGTACGTGTCGTGCGACGCGAGCCGCTACGACGAGGTCATGGAGGCGCTCGCCAGCGCCAAGGGCCGCATCCGTAGCCTGTTGGCCCGCTCGCTCGATTGGCGCGTCACGCCCGAGCTCGATTTTCGCATCGATCGCTCGACCGATGAGGCCGAGCGCATCACGCGCGCGCTGGAAAACGTTCCCGCCACGCTTGCGATCGAAAAGGACGAGGACGGCTATCCCATAGCGGATGCCGCCCAGGAGGCAGCTTTAGATGAGTAATTCCGCCGACCTCGCATCGTGCGAGTCTGCAGATATTCAGCGACGCATCCTCGAGCTCATCGAGGGTGCGTCCTCCATTGCGATTTCGGGACATACGTCTCCCGATGGTGACGCCCTGGGCTCCGTGCTGGGTCTGGGCTTATCGCTTATGAAGTTTTTCCCCAACAAGGACATTGCCTTGCTGCTGGCAGACGATGATCCGGTTCCGCGCGTCTACCGCTTTATGGAGGGCGCCGACCGTCTGGTGCCGGCATCTGCGTATACCGGCAATCCGGACCTGTTCATCTCGGTGGACGTGCCGGTCGTCGAGCGTCTGAACAACTCCGCCGAGGTGCTCCGCCGCTCGTCGCATGTGGTGTGCTTCGATCACCATCCGGCGCGCGAGGAATTTGCCGAGCTGAGCCTGAGGTGCGTCGGCGCCGCAGCCTGTGCCATGATCATCGACCGCTTTTTGGACAATTGCGGCATTGTGGCTCGCAACGGTGTCGCGACCTGCCTGCTGTGCGGCCTGGTGACCGATACCGGTCGTTTTCAGTACCAAAACGCCGATGCTGCTGCGTTCCATGCCGCCTCGCGCCTGGTCGCGCACGGTGCCGATCCCGCGCGTGTTGCGCTCGAGGTCTACCAGAGCATGCGCGTAGAGTTCTTGCATCTCAAGTCCATCGTTATGGGGCGCATCAAGACCGTGGCGCACGGTCGCGTGGCATATAGTTATGCGTACCAGAGCGACCTCGAGGCCTGCGGCGTCACTTCGGATGAGTGCGACGGCCTGGTCGATGTGGTGCGTTCGGTGATGGGCGTGGAGGTTTGCCTGTTCCTGAAGGGCATTGAGGGCGATACCAAGGTGCGCGGTAACCTGCGCTCCAAGGGTGACCTCGATGTGTCCGAGATCGCTGCCAACTTTGGCGGTGGCGGGCATCATGCCGCCGCCGGCTTTTCCAACAACGGAACGATTTGCGAGACGCTCGCCGTGGCACTTCCCATGCTGGCCGATCTGGTGGGGGAGGATCCCGCTTCGGTGACCGTCGAGCTCTAACATTTTGGATGGTACATGGCTCGTCGTACGCCTTCTCAATTGAATATGCTGCTCGCCGTCGATAAGCCGGTGGGTTGCACGTCTCACGACGTGGTATCGCAGTGCCGACGCGCCCTCCATGAGCGACGCGTCGGCCATGCCGGTACGCTCGACCCCATGGCCTCGGGTGTCATGGTGGTGGGCGTCGGCCAGGCGACCCGTCTGCTGGGCATGCTAACCCTCGATACCAAAAGCTATGTCGCCGACATCTCGTTTGGCGCCGAGACCAATACCGATGATGCGGATGGCGAGGCGGTCCGTACGGTGGCTGTTGCCAACGAGCTCCGCGATCCTGCCTATGCTCGTGAGCGCTTGGCCGCCATGCTGGGCCCGCAGATGCAGGTGCCGCCGGCGTTTTCTGCTATCTCGGTCAATGGCGTTCGCGCCTACAAGTCTGCTCGCGAGGGCAATGCGGTGGACCTACCTCCGCGCCCCGTCGAAGTCTATGCCGCCGACCTGATCGCCGTGGGCGGCGAAGGTGATACGTGTGTGTGGACCGTGGCGTTCTCGGTGAGCAAGGGCACCTATATCCGTGCGCTCGCTCGCGACCTGGGCCGCGCTTGCGATAGCGCCGCGCATATTTCCGCGCTGCGCCGCACGGCTTCCGGTGTTGTTTCCATTGGCGCTTGTCATGCGGTCGAGGAGCTTTCTCCCGAGTCCGCGGCTGGCTTTGCCCTGGATCCCATTGCGGCCCTGGGCGCCACACGTGTTGACTTGCCGGGCAATCTTGCCGACGACCTGCTCTGCGGCCGACGCATTCCCGTTGAGCGTGCGCTTGCCGATTTCGATTCCTCGAAGGCGCCGTTTGCGTTGGTGCTCGATGGGGGACTCAAGGCGCTCGCCCGCATTGAGGGTGGCCGCTTTGTCATGGAGCACGTGTTTCCGCAGGCAATCGGCGGTGTTCGATGATGTTGTCCGCTCGCGAGCTCGCGCGTGTCTTTTTCGCGGGCGAGTCGGACGAGGCTCGCATCGTTGCTGCCGATACGTTTGATGAGTGTGAGCACTTGGGTGCCGCTTCAATCGCCATTGGCGTGTTCGACGGCGTTCACCGTGGACACCAGGAACTCATCGAAGCGCTTGTCCGTGATGCCCGTGCCCATGGCTGTAAGGCGGTCGTGGTTACCTTCGATCCCGACCCGGACGTTGTGGTGAGCCCTTCGCCCGCTCAAAAATTGATGACGACGGCCGACCGTCTGCATGCCTTGGCTCAAACCGGGGTCGATGCGGTGGTGGCCGTTCCCTTTACGCCTGAGGTTGCGGCGCTTGACCATGTTGATTTTCTCTCGCTGGTGTCGCGTCTGGTCGACATTCGATCGATTCGCGTTGGCAGTGACTTTAGGCTGGGTCGTGGCGGTGCTTCTGGTGTTGCCGAGATGCGCTCCTGGGGTTCCGAGCACGGCGTTGACGTGTATGGTCACGACCTGCTTTGCGAGGGCGGTGAGGCCATTTGCGCCACCCGCATTCGTCATGAGCTGGGACAGGGCCATGTGGAGCTTGCTGCTGGGTTACTCGGCCGTCCGTATATGGTGCGTGGCGGTGTTATTCGCGGCCGTCACGAGGGTTCTGGCATGGGCTTTCCCACGGCAAACTTGCAGGTTCCCGACGGCATTCAGGTGCCAGCCGATGGCGTGTATGAGGGTCTGGTGCTGGTCGATGACACCGCGTGGCCCGCTGCTGTGAACGTCGGCCTGCCGCCAACGTATGCTGACGATGCGGCATCTGCGCATCTCGAGGCTAATTTAATTGGTTATACGGGCGACCTGTACGGCGCTTCCGTTTCGCTGGCGTTTACGCGCTGGCTGCGTCCCTCGCGTGTGTTCGATTCGCTGGATGAGTTGATCGCGACCGTCGAGGGTAATATCGAGGATATTCGTCACAACTTGGGCGATCAGGGGGTGAGCATCCGTGATTAGCGATGAGGAAAAAGACCAGGTACGCGCTGCGTCTGACCTGGTTGCCATCGTGCAGGAAACGGTCGAGCTCAAGCCTCGCGGCCATGAGTTTTGGGGATGCTGCCCCTTCCATGGCGAGAAGACGCCGTCCTTCCACATTATCCCCGCTACGCAGGTGTGGCATTGCTTTGGTTGCGGCGAGGGTGGCGACGTTTTCACGTATATCATGAAGCGCGAGAACCTGAGCTTTCCCGAGTCAATCCGTTACTTGGCCGATCGCGCGGGTATTGAGCTGCATGACACCGGAGATCGCCGCGAGCGCGGCACCAAGCGTGCCCGCATCTACGATCTGTGCGCCGAGACCGCCCAGTTCTACCACACCATGCTCATGCGCGGTAAGGACGGCCGTCCGCGCGAGTACTTTGCCAGCCGCGGCATGGGCGGCGACGTCTGCCGCCGCTACTGCCTGGGCTTTGCACCGGGCCGTAACGCGCTGGTGTCGCACCTGTCCCAGGCGGGTTTTACCCCGCAGGAGATGATCGACGCCAACGTTGCCGTGAGTCGCGGGCGCGGGCAGCTTGCCGACCGCTTTTACGACCGCGTGATGTTCCCCATCTTTGACGAGCAGGGTCACAACATTGCCTTTGGCGGTCGCATTATGGGCGACGGCCAGCCTAAGTATCTCAACACAGCCGAGACGAGCGTGTTCCATAAAAAGCGAAACCTCTACGGCTTTAATTGGGCCAAGGAGTTTATCGTCGCGCAGGATACCGCCATCGTGGTGGAGGGATATACCGACTGTATCGCCTGCTGGGAGGCGGGGATTAAAAACGTCGTTGCCACGCTGGGCACGGCGCTGACGGAACATCATGTAAAGACGCTCACCCGCTTTGCCAAACGCATTGTGTATATGTTCGATGGCGACGCCGCCGGTCAAAAGGCCGCGCGCCGTGCGATTCAGTTTATCGAGCAGGATTCGATGGACCTGCGCTGCGTGGTGCTCCCTGACGGCAACGACCCCATGGAGTTCATCACGGCGCATGGCGGCGAGGCTCTGCAAGCGCGCATCGATGCCGCCGAGCCCCTCATGGACTTTGTTTACCGCTCACTGCAGGAGTCAAGCGACATTACCACGCCGGGCGGTCGTGCCAAGGCGCTCGAGGATGCGCTGACGCTCATCTATCCGCTGCGCGATAGCTACATGATCGATACGTACTTTATCCAGATTGCCGACCTGCTGGGGCTGGACTTGGAGACGGTGCGTTCGAGCTCGGGGCGTGTGTTTCGCGATGTTGCCAAGCGCGAGGACGCCGAGCGTCGTCGCGAGCAGAACTACGAGCGCCAGCGGGCGCAGGCCGAGCGCGCAGGCAGCGCAGGCGGTCGGGCGTCTGGTTCGCGGGAGGCGTCTCGCGGCGCCTGGGCGTCGGGGGCGACACCGGCGGTGTCCACACCGGTTGAGGAAGAGCCGTACGACTATGTGCCACTCGAGGCCTATGGCGCCGCGCCGGTCGAGGTCGTCGACGATATGCCGCCGATTGATGTGCCGGTTGGTATGGATGGCGCAGCGCCGGTTGCCGATGCAACGGGCGCGTCTGCGGCGCCGACGATGCCGATCGTGCTGACCGACCTGGAGCGAAAGTCTTTGGCGGGGGAGCGCGAGCTGCTGACGATGCTCACGAGCTACCCCGACCTCTTCCGCACGTATGCCGACCGCATCTGCTCGATCGAGTGGGTGGATCCGCGCCACGAGTCCATCGCGTGGGCCGTGCTCGCGACGCCACCGGGCACCGATCCCACGGCGTGCATGGATGCGGCGCGCGCGGTGTGTCCCGAGGCAGCGTCGCTTGTCAGCGCCGGGCGCATTTCGTCGACGAGTAAGCACCCCACCGAGACGAACATCGTGTTTATGCTCGATACCCTCGAGCTCTACACCATCAAGCGCCGCATGCGCGCCGCACAGGCAAAGCTTCGTCAGGATCGGTCGCTCGACGATGAGGCACGCCGTGTGCTGACGATGCAAGCGATGCAAGATTCTCAGCGCCAGCGCGAGCTCCAAAAGTCGATCGGTGGCGTGGCGGATCCGTTCCGTTTGATCGGTTTGGAGACGGCGGGCGCCGATCAGGCCTAGATGTTGTGGTCAACCAGCGTATTTGCGCCTATATCCAGTCTGAATTTTGGGTATAGACGTCAATGTGTGTGCTAAAGTAATGAGTCCTGTGGACTATGAAGGGAGAATCTGTGCCAAAAAAGAGTGAGAGCACGGGTACTGGGCTGGAATCCTACGTTGCAAAGCTCATGGGCAACGGCTCAAACAGGACTTCGGTAACCGAGGACGAGATTCAGGTCGCCCTGAAGGATATCGATGTATCTGACGAGCAGCTCAACGCGGTGTATTCCGCGCTGCGCAACAGCGGCATCCAGATTATCTCCGCGAGCGGTAACGACGACGCCCCCATGGACGTCGACGATGACGATAACGGTAGCGATACCGACGATTTTGATGACGACGAGCACGATTCCGGCTCGCTCGACGATCACGAGCTTAAGATGGCCCGTCAGGCCGACGCCGAGATGGGTTCTTCTAAGAACAAGAAGAAGCGCACCGTGCGCACGTCCCGTTCGCGCTCGCGCGTGCGCGGTATCGATGCCTCCACGGTAATGCTGACCGGCGACCCGGTTCGTATGTACCTTAAGGAGATCGGCAAGGTCGACCTGCTGACCGCTTCCGAAGAGGTCGATCTGGCTATGAAGATCGAGGCCGGTCTCGAGGCCACCGAGAAGCTCGAGGCCGCCGATGCGGGCGAGATCGAGCTCACCCGCGCTGAGATGCGTCGCCTGACTCGTATCGAGAACGTCGGTCTCGAGGCCAAGCAGGCGCTCATCAGCGCCAACCTGCGCCTGGTCGTCTCCATCGCCAAGCGCTATGTCGGTCGCGGCATGCTGTTCCTGGACCTGATCCAGGAGGGCAACCTCGGTCTGATTCGCGCCGTCGAGAAGTTTGACTACCAGAAGGGCTTTAAGTTCTCCACGTACGCCACATGGTGGATTCGCCAGGCCATCACTCGTGCTATCGCCGACCAGGCCCGTACCATCCGTATTCCCGTGCACATGGTCGAGACCATCAACAAGCTCGTCCGCGTGCAGCGTCAGCTCCTTCAGGACCTGGGCCGCGACCCGACCCCCGAGGAGATCGGTGCCGAGATGGATATGAGTGCCGATCGCGTCCGCGAGATCCAGAAGATTTCGCAGGAGCCCGTTTCGCTCGAGACCCCCATCGGCGAGGAAGAGGATTCCCAGCTGGGCGACTTTATCGAGGACTCCCAGGCCATCGTTCCGCCCGATGCCGCCAGCTTCTCAATGCTGCAGGAGCAGCTCACCCAGGTGCTCGACTCGCTTGCCGATCGTGAGCGCAAGGTTATTGAGCTGCGCTTTGGCCTTGTCGACGGACATCCCCGTACGCTCGAGGAAGTCGGCCGCGAGTTTGGCGTCACGCGCGAGCGCATCCGCCAGATTGAGTCCAAGACCCTGGCCAAGCTTCGCCACCCGAGCCGCAGCAGCAAGCTCAAAGACTACATCGAGTCTTAACCTCGCAAGCAAGAAGCGCCCTCAAGCACATCCGCTTGGGGGCGCTTTCATGTAGTCGTTGGGGACGTTCTTTAGTCGTTGGGTGTTCTTGAATGACTAGTCGTTTAAGAACGTCCCCAATGATTAGGTCGGAAAATTTCTTAAAAAAGTTCTTGCCCTAAGCTGATTCGTCCGTATAATAAACTTCGTTGCTTGAGAGCACGCACCTATTCCTCGGTAGCTCAATGGTAGAGCACGCGGCTGTTAACCGCGCTGTTGTAGGTTCGAGTCCTACCCGGGGAGCCAGAATTTTCCGGCCCTTTCTGTTGGGCTTTAAATTCCTCGGTAGCTCAATGGTAGAGCACGCGGCTGTTAACCGCGCTGTTGTAGGTTCGAGTCCTACCCGGGGAGCCAGGTTACAAAACCCGTCGCATATGCGGCGGGTTTTTTCATGCCGCGATCGCCGTTCGCGAACGTTACCGTATCAACATTTCGTGTCGAGGATGTAATCCCGAGGCCCGCCACCTCAACATGGCGCGGTCGTTGTAGAATAATGCAATGATTGCTCCCACGACATGGTGCCGCGAGCACCAAGAAAAGGAGATTCTTGTGTCTGAGACCATTAACGGCAGCCTGAGCGTCTCGAACGACGTTATTGCCGATATTGCCGGTTATGCCGCGATGACGTGCTATGGCGTTGTCGGTATGGCTGAGCAGCTCCAGGGCGCCGAGAGCGTGCGCCTGCTTGCCGGTCAGCGCCTCCGCAAGGGCGTGCTTGTCTCCGCCGACGAGAACGGCCTTACGGTCGATCTTCACGTCGTGCTCGAGAACGGCGTCAACATGAAGTCCGTCTGCCACAATCTTTCGAGCTCCGTTGCCTTCACCCTGCAGGAGATCGCCCAGATCGATCCCGCCAGCCTTAAGATCGGCATCCATATCGACGCGCTCAAGAGCCGTCTGAACTAGCATCCGAAAACGGAGATTCAAATACCCATGATTGCAAAGACCATTCGCACCTGTTTTCCGATCGCTGCGGCTGCCGTTTCCGACAAGGCCGAGGAGATCAACAAGCTCAACGTCTTCCCCGTACCCGACGGCGACACCGGTACCAACATGTCGCTCACGCTTGCCTCGGTGACCAAGGAGCTCTCCGCCCTTCCTGCCGACGCCGACATGGAAGCCATCGCCGGCGCCATCACCCACGGCTCCCTGATGGGTGCCCGCGGTAACTCTGGCGTTATCACGTCGCAGATTCTGCGCGGCGTGGCCGAGGGCCTTGTCTCTGCCGACGAGCCTATTACGTCCGCCAACATTGCCTTCGCCTTCCGTCGTGCCGTCAAGGTCGCCTTCCAGGCTGTCCGCAAGCCCATCGAGGGCACGATCCTCACGGTCCTGCGCGATGTCTCGACCAAGGCCGATGAGTGCGAGAAGAAGAAGTTCTCGGCCGAGGATGCGCTCGACGCCATTGTCGTCGAGGCGTACCAGTCCGTCGCCCGCACGCCCGACCTGCTGCCCGTTCTGAAGGAGAACGGCGTGGTCGACTCCGGCGCCTTTGGATTTGCCATTTTCCTCGAGAACTTTGTGGCTGCCGCTCTTGGTCGCAGCACCGTGGTCGAGGATTTCTCCGCTACGTTTGACTCCGCCGGCTCTGCCCGCGATGCCGCTCTTGGCCGTGTTGAGATCGAGGCTAACGACGACTGGGAGGGCTCGGAGTTCCGCTACTGCAACGAGTTCCTGTTTAAGGCCGACGCCCCGTTTGACGAGGACGAGTGCCTTAAGTTCCTAGGCTCCATGGGCGACTGTGAGCTGCTCGTGGGCGCCTATCCCGACTACAAGATCCATGTGCACTCCAACACCCCCAACCTGGTGCTCGAGCACATGCTGCAGCTCGGTCAGATCTATGAGGTCTTTATCCACAACATGGAGATGGAGGCCCACGACCGTACCGCCAAGATCCACGAGGATCAGGAAAAGGCCGCCGAGCCCGCCAAGGCGCTGGGCTTTGTCGCCGTTGCCGCCGGTTCCGGCGAGGCCGACATCCTCAAGTCCCTTGGCGTCGACGTGGTCGTCTCCGGTGGCCAGACTATGAATCCCTCGACCGCCGACCTGCTGGGCGCGGTGGACCAGGTCAACGCGACCTCGGTCATCATCCTGCCCAATAACGGCAACATCCGCATGGCTGCCGAGGCCGCAGCCTCTGCCTGCACCGACAAGAAGGTCGCCGTCGTTCCCACCAAGACCGTTCCGCAGGCGTTCTCCGCGCTGTTCGCGGTCCTGCCCGATTCCGAGCTCGAGGACGCCGTCGCCGCCATGGTCGACGCCATCAGCGAGGTCCGCGATGGCGAGGTCACCCGCGCCGTGCGCGACTCCAGTGCCTCTGACGGTTCTCCGATTCACTCCGGTGACGTCATGGGTATCATCGCCGGCTCCATCGACGTGGTCGGCTCCGACGTGAAGCAGGTCACGCTCGACTGCATCAACCGCATGCAGGAGGAAGAGGAGGGCGACGCGCTGACGATTCTGGCCGGCGAGGAGCTGTCCGATGAGGCCTTCCAGGAGATCGTCGACGCCATCGAGGAAGCTCAGCCCGACTTGGAGATTGACGCCCATCGTGGCGAGCAGCCGCTCTATCCCGTGATCTTCTCGATCGAGTAGGCATCTGCCCATGTCCGAGCTCTGCTCCGTGCCGCGCGTCTCGGAGCGCTTTGCCCAGAGCAATGCGCTCGACGAGGATATCGCGCGACTCAAATATGTTTCGGGTAAACGTGAGGAGGCCCTTCGCCGTCTGGGAATTAGGACGGTGGGGGACCTCCTTCTCCATATCCCTCATCGATACCTCGACTTTACCCGTTCGTGGTCCATCGAGATGGCGCCCATCGGTACCGTGTGCACCATCATCGCCACGGTCGACCGCATCGTCCAAAAGCAGCCGCGTCCGCGCATGCAGGTGACCGAGGTATCGCTGGTGGACGAGACGGGCGTGTTGCAGGTCGCCTTTTTCCGCCAGCCCTGGATTGCCCAGCAGCTTAAACAGGGCGACCGCCTGGCCGTGATGGGCAAGGTCGAGTTTGCCTACGGTTTTAAGCAGATGGCCTCGCCGCACTTTGAAAAGCTCGATGACGGGCGTGCTGCGGGCACCATCCTGCCGGTCCATTACGTGAGTGATGGCGTGAGCCAGGCGTGGATGCGCCGCATCGTAAGCGGCGCGCTCGAGGTCGTCGGCAATCCGTTCGATCCGATTCCCGCGCCGCTGCGCGCAAAGCGGAAGCTCATGAGCAATGCCCGCGCGTTGCGTTCGATCCACTTTCCATCGAGTATGGCAGAGCGCGATATCGCGCGCGCACGGCTTGCCTACGAGGAGTGCCTCTACCTGCAGCTGGCGCTGCGCCTGCGCAACGTCGGCGGCCTGGTCGATGTGGTTCCCTATGCCCACACCGCGGGCGAGCACCTGGCCGCGCTTAAGCAAGCCCTGCCGTTTTCGCTGAGCGACGAGCAGGAGACCGCGTTCCAAGATATCCTGCGCGATATGTGCGATGGTGGGCGCGTGATGAACCGCCTGCTGCTGGGCGATGTCGGTACCGGTAAGACCGCCGTTGCCGCCTGCGCTCTGGCTGTGGCTGCCGATAGCGGTACGCAGGCCTGCGTTATGGCGCCCACGGGCGTGTTGGCGCGCCAATATGCCGATAAGACCGGCCCTCTGCTCTCGCAGGCGGGCATGTCCTGGGCGCTTCTGACGGGTGCCACGCCGGCCTCAGAGCGCGAGCAGATCCATGCCCAGCTTGAATCGGGCGAGCTCGACGTCCTCTTTGGAACCCACGCGGTGCTTTCGGATAACGTTGCGTTCAATCATCTGTCGCTTGTCGTCATCGACGAGCAGCACCGGTTTGGCGTCGGCCAACGCAACGCCCTACGCGCGAAGGGCCCCGGTGCGGACCTGCTCGTTATGACGGCGACACCGATCCCGCGTACGCTGGCGCTTTCGGTCTACGGCGATCTGGACACGAGTATCATCCGCCATCGGCCCGTCCCTGGCGCTGGCGTGACGACACGCGTGCTCACCGAGTCGAGCCGCGACCTCGCCTATGGCGCCATCCGCGAGGCGCATGAAAAGGGTCAGCAGGCCTACGTGATTTGCCCGCTCGTGGAGCCGAGTGACTCGGCCGATGAGCTTGAAGACGTGCCCGGTATCGCCCGCGACGACGAGGGCCGCGTGACCGTGCCTGTGCCGCTGCACGATACGGCGACCGAGCTCGATCGCCTGCGTCTGGCGTTGCCGGGTCTTGCCATCGAGCGCCTTCACGGCCGTATGCCAGCGGGGGAGAAGGATCGCGTGATCGACGCCTTCAAGCGTGGCGAGATTGACGTGCTCGTCTCGACTACGGTGGTCGAGGTGGGCGTCGACGTGCCCAACGCCACCGTCATGGTCATCGAGAACGGTGAGCGGTTTGGCTTGGCGGCGCTGCATCAGCTACGCGGTCGCGTGGGCCGCGGCAGCGTGTCGGGCACGTGCCTGGTCATGACGCACTCCAAGGGCAATGGCGGCGCCTCGGCGGCACAAGACCGTCTCCAGTCGCTCGAAAAGACCTCGGATGGTTTTACGCTTGCCCAGATGGACCTGCGTCTGCGTCACGAGGGCGAAATACTGGGGTACCGTCAGCACGGTGGCGTGACCTTGCGCTTTGTGGACCTGGATGCCGATGAGGACCTTATCGAATGGGCCCATTTGGACGCGGTCGAGCTCTTGCGGTATGCTTGCAACCTTGACTCTGTGGCGACGCGTCCCTTGCGCGAGGCGGTCGCCATGCGTTATCGACATATCTTTAAGGAGGTCAGCGGAGGATGAGAATCATCGGCGGCGAATGGCGCGGTCGTAAGATCGAGGAGCCCCGTGGTCGCGATGTCACCCGCCCCACGACTGATCGCGTGCGCGAGGCGTGCGCATCTATGGTCATGTCGGCATTCGACTTCGATCTGGACGAGGTTCGTGTGCTGGACGCCTTTGGCGGCTCCGGTGCCCTAGGTATCGAGATGCTCTCTCGTGGGGCCCGCTCGCTCACGACGTTTGAGATCGATCGCAACGCCGCGCGGCTCATTACCAAGAATATCGAGTCGCTCTGCCGTGACCGTGCGCGTTGGCGCGTGGTCACGGGCGACATGCTGACGAGTGCCTCACGCGGTCGTGTACCGGGCGGCCCCTTTGATCTGGTCCTGCTCGACCCGCCCTATGCTTTTGGTGCCGAGCCGGTCGAGGAACTGCTGCAGAATCTGGCCCAGCAGGGTCTGCTTGCGTCTGGCGCTTACGCCCTGTTTGAGCATGCCGCCGCCGATGCGGGCGCGCATCCGGCAGACTTTGAGACTGTACGTGAGAAGCGCTACGGCATTACCTCGGTCGACCTGCTCCGTTGGGTCGGCGATAGCAAGGACGGCGGCACTGATGCTAACGAAAATGACGAGGCAGTATCCCCGGAGGACGCCCATGAGTGACACTATTAATCGCGTGATCGTCCCGGGCACCTTCGACCCCATCACGTTTGGCCATATCGATGTGATCCGCCGCGCCCGCCGCATCTTTCCCAGCGTGATCGTCGCTGTTGCCGAGTCGCAGGGTAAAAACGGTGTGGGCACCACGTTTATGCTCGATGAGCGCGTGGCGCTGGCCCGCGAGGCGCTCGGTGATATCGACGGCGTCGAGGTCCTGCCCTTTACCGGCCTCTTGGTCGACTTCGCTCGTGAGCAGCGAGCGGGGGCCGTGGTCAAGGGTCTGCGCGCCATGACCGACTTTGAGTATGAGCTGCAGCAGGCCGACCTCAATTATCGCTTGGATAGCGAGCTAGAGTCCATCTTTGTCATGAGTGCGCCGCAGTACGGCTATATCTCGAGCTCGGTCGTTCGCCAGATCGCCTCGCTCGGCAGTGACGTATCGACGTTTGTCCCGTCCAACGTGGTCGAAGCGCTCAAACATCGCTTTTCGTGACGTTTCTTATTGCCTGGTGGCATGTGGTAAACTAGCACGATGATATGTTACCTATGAAAGGAGACCGGATGCCGGGCGAGAATTTTCCTGGCGATAGGATCGTCAGCTTGGTCGATGAGCTCGAAGGGCTGATCGAGGAAGCCAAGCCGCCTTTCGGCAAGAACGCTCAGTTCAAGGTCATCGACGCCGACGTGTTCTTCAACATCCTCGACGAGATTCGTATGAGCTATCCCGAGGAGTGGCAGAAGTCCCGCCGTATCCTTAAGGAGCGCGAGGAGCTTATGGCTTCCGCCGCCGCTCAGGCCGATTCCATCATCGCCGACGCTCAGCAGCAGGCCCTCACCATTGCCGGGGAGCAGGAGATCGTCCGCCTTGCGCAGCAGCAGGCCGACGACATCCGCGATCGTGCCCAGCAGTACGAGCGCGAGACGCGTTATGCTGCCGAGGACTACGCAGAGCAGGTCTTTACGCACCTGGAGGAGAACCTCAAGAGCCTGACCGGCACCGTTACCCGTTGCCGTCAGCAGCTCAACGAGGGTGCCGCCCAGCAGAATGGTCAGTGGTAATGGCTGAGTTCCCGAGCGTTACCGTCGATCTTTCCGAGCAGCTCGAGTTTCCTGGAGATTCGTATCCGCTGACCGGTAAGGTCGATGTCGCCACCTACACGGTGGGCGAGAAGGAGTACCAGCTACAGGACGGCATCGACTACGACGTTGTCTTCACCAATGCCGGTACCGGTGTTTTGCTCACGGGCATGGTTCGCGCGCACGCCACCGGCGAGTGCGACCGTTGCCTGGAGCCCGCCTCGTTTGATATCGCCGGCGAGATCGAGGAGTTTTATCTCTTTGAGGAGCCCGAGGATCCCGAGGCCTACGAAGACGGCTACGAGCTCCTGGGCGAGGATCGCATCGTCGATCTGGGAGAGCCCATCAACGACGCGGTCGTCATGGACACGCCGTTCGTTGTCCTGTGCAAGCCCGATTGCCGCGGCCTTTGCCCCACTTGCGGTTGCAATCTCAACGTCGAGCAATGCGATTGCGCCGCCCAGGCAGAGGCAGAATGGGCCGCTGCCACGGAAAATCCATTTGCAGCATTGAAGAATCTCAAGCTCGATGAGTAAAACTGTGGTAGTATCGCTACTTGCGCGTAATCGCCACACTGGATAGTTCATAAGGAAGGTCACTATGCCCGTACCTAAACAAAAGCAGGGTCGTATCCGCACTCACACCCGTCGTTCCGCCAACATGAAGATCTCGGCTGCGGCTCAGTCCACGTGCCCCCGTTGCGGCGCTGTTAAGCTTCCGCACCACGTGTGCCCCAGCTGCGGTTTCTACAAGGACCGCGAGGTTATCGTTACCGAGTAACGGTATACTCTGGATGCGATGCCGTTCCAAATGGAACCACAATGGCCGGCTCAATGAGTCGGCCATTTTTGTATAAGGAGCATGTATATGAGTAACGTTCGCGTTTGTGTAGACGTTGTGGGCGGAGACGAGAAACCTCAGGTTGTTCTCGATGGTATCGAAGCTGCGCTTGCCGCCGATCCCGATATCGAGGTCTTGGCAGCTGGTCCCGCCGAAATCGTCAATCCCTTTGCAGCTTCCCATGCACGTGTTGAGGCCCTTGAGGCGCCTGACGTTATCGCCATGGATGACGATCCCATTCGCGCCGTGATGACCAAGCGTAAGTCGTCGATCGTGCTTTCTTGCCGCGCCATTAAGAAGGGCAACGCGGATGCGTTCTTCTCCGCCGGCTCGACCGGTGCCATGACCGCCGCTGCCACCGCCTACGTGACGCCGTTTAGGTATCAGGCCGAAGGCAAGAAGCAACCGGTGCGCCCCTGTCTGACCAATGCGCTGCCCAATCGCGCCGGCGGTCTGACGGTGCTGTGCGACATGGGTGCCAACCCCGATGTCGAGGTTGACGATATGGTGCGTTTTGCCCAGATGGGCGGCGCCTATGCCCGCGTCGTCCTGGGCATCGAGCATCCTCGCGTGGGCCTGCTTGCCAACGGCACCGAGGACGAGAAGGGTTCTAACTTTACCAAGGCCTGTTTCCCTGCTATGAAGGCCGCCGTTCCCGGCTTTGTTGGTAACTGCGAGGGCACCGACCTCACCTCAGGCAACTTCGATGTCGTCGTTGCCGATGGTATGTCGGGCAATATTGCGCTCAAGGCCACCGAGGGCGCTGCCAAGTTTTTGCTGCAGGAGCTCAAGGGTGTCTTTATGTCTTCGCTCGGCACCAAGATTGCCGCGCTGCTCATCAAAAAGCAGATGCGCGAGATTAAAGCCAAACTTTCGGGCGACGCCAAGGGCGGCGCGATTCTTTTGGGCCTGCGCGGCGTGGTCCTGATCGGCCATGGTGCCACCTCGGTCGAGGCTGTCAAAAACGGTACGCTCGCGGCGGCCGAAGCCGTGCGCGCCGGGCTGGTCGAGAATGTCGCCAACTCTATGGACGGTATCGTTTTATAAGAGCGAGTTAGAGCGCTGTTATGTGCTTCGCGGTGCACGTCGTGGGGTAGAATCAGAACCGTGTCTTGGTACCGCCCGGGCGGTACCATTCTTTTGGTATTCATGCACTATGAGAGGAAGCGCTATGGACCGCTCCGAAATCTTCGACAAGATCGCCGAGGTCGCTGCTGACGTTCTGGGCGTCGATGTTGCCGAAATTAGCGAGGAGACCACCTTTGACGACCTCGATGCCAACTCGCTCGAGCGCCTGCAGCTGGTTACGGCTATCGAGGATGAGTTCAACCTCGAGATCGATGACGAGACCCTGCTCTCGCTCAACTCTGTCGCCGACGCCGTCGACGCTATCGAAGCTGCCAAGGAGGCTTAAGTCTTGGCTTTATCCGACCGACTTACGCGCGCCCAGGAAATCCTGGGCCACGAGTTCAACAATAAGGTGCTGCTGCGCGCGGCGCTTACGCATCCCTCGGCAGTCGAGGGCCAGCCGGTTTCTGCCAGCTATGAGCGCCTTGAGTTCTTGGGCGATTCCATTTTGGGCGCTGTGGTCGCACGCTCCCTGTTTGAGTCCTATCCGGAGTTTGACGAGGGCAAGCTCACGCGCTTGAAGGTGTCGCTTGTCTCGGGCGCTACGCTGTCCGAGGTTTCTCACGAGCTGGGCATCGACGACATCATCATCTTTGGTGCCTCCGAGACCGGTACCGGTGCGCGCGGCCTGCATTCGGCCCTCGAGAACGTCTATGAGTCGCTCGTGGGCGCGCTGTACCTGGATGCCGGCTGGGACGTTGCGGCGGAGTTCATTCACCGTACGCTTAAGCCGCATTTGGCTTCCGAGCGTGCCGAGCATCCTGCGAACCCCAAGTCGTTTTTGCAGGAGTGCGTGCAAGCCGACGGTCACGAACCTCCGGCGTACAAGCTCGTTGGCTCCGAGGGCCCGGCGCATGCGCCCACCTTTACCGCTGTGGTTTTGATCGATGGTATTCGCCAGGGTCGCGGCTCCGGCTCCTCAAAGAAGGAAGCCGAGGGAGCTGCCGCGCTCGAAGCGCTCGACCGCATGGGTTACACCACCAACGGCGTGATTCTGAACAAGAAGCACGTGTAAGCGAGGAACCGTGTATCTCAAGTCCCTCACGCTCAAAGGGTTCAAGTCGTTTGCCGACCGCGCCCATATGACGTTTGAGCCGGGCCTGACCGTCATCGTCGGTCCAAACGGCTCGGGAAAATCGAACATCTCTGACTCGATTCTGTGGGTCCTGGGCGAGCAGAGCGCCAAGCAGCTGCGCGGCCAGGCCATGGAGGATGTCATCTTCTCGGGCTCGTCGGCGCGCAAGCCGGTGGGTGTCGCCGAGGTCACGCTGGTGCTCGATAACTCGGACCATATGTTGCCCGTCGACTTTGACGAGGTCGCCATCACCCGTCGCATGTATCGCTCGGGCGAAAGCGAGTACCTCATCAACTCGAGTCCGTGCCGCCTGATGGACATTCAGGACATCCTGCACGATTCGGGCCTGGGCAAGGATACGCATTCCATTATTAGCCAGGGCAAGCTCGACGCCATTTTGCAGAGCCGCCCCGAGGAGCGCCGTTCCCTCATCGAGGAAGCCGCCGGTATCTCCAAGCACAAGCGCCGCAAGGAGCGTGCGCTCAAAAAGATTAAGTCGATGGACGAGCACCTGACGCGTGCCCGCGACATCAATAAGGAAATCGCCCGTCAGCTGCGACCGCTGGAGCGTCAGGTCGATCGCGCGCGCAAGTACAAAGAGCTGTCCTCGCGCGCGAACGAGCTTACGCAGATGCTGGCCGTTTACGAGCTGCGTTCGCTGCAGTCGCAGTGGAACGACCTGGAGAGCCGCTCCAAGGAAGGTGCCGCCGAGCTTGAGCTTGCGCAGTACCGCTTGGGCGAAAAGGAGCGCGAGCTCGAGAAGCTTCAGGTCATGCTCGAGGAAAAGGGCCTGTTTGTGGGCGACCTAGGCGAGCAGCGCCGTCATATGCAAGATGTGGTCGGCCGCATTAACTCCGACATGCGCCTGCTCGAGGAAAAGGGCCACAACATGGTGTCGCGCCTGTCTGACATGCGCGGGCAGATTTCGAGCTCCGAGCATCAGCGTCGTCGCGTGGTCGAGGAGCTCGAGGACGCGCGTGCGCAGCTTGAGGAAGTGACCGGTGCGCACAGGCAGGCCCAGGAGGACGTTGACGCCGCTGGTCCTGCCGCCGCTGAGCTCCACGAGCGACGCGTGGCGCTCGACAATCAGATTTCGCAGCTTACGCGTGAGCAACGCGATGTGCAGCGCGTGGCCGATAACGCCGCGCTCGAGCTCGCCAAGGTGAAGGATTCGCTTTCCAATGCCGAGGTCGAGGACAACATGTATGCCTCGCGCCTTGAGCAGATCGATGAACAGCTCGAGGAGGTCACGGCCTCGCTCGAGAGCCGTCGCGACCGCGCCGAGGAGCTTGAGGGCGCTCTTGAGGAAGCGCGCCGGGCTCAGGTCGATGCGCGTGAGGCCACCGAGACGGCACGCGCGGCCCTGAAGGACCTGCGTGCCCGCGAGAGCGAGGCGCGCAACAAGTTATCCGAGGTGCGCTCAGAGCTTGCCAGTCAAAAGAAACTCGATGCCCGCATGGCCGACAGCTCGCCGCTCGTGAGTCGTCTGGTGGGTGCGCTGGGCGATGATGTCTCGGGTCGTCTGGGCGACGTGCTCGAGGCCCCGCGCGAGCTTGAGGGCCTGGTTGAGCAATTGCTCGCCGGCGATATCGATGCGCTGCTGTTCGACGATACGTCCGCGCTTGAGCGTGCCGGTCGTGCCGCTCTGGACCAGAAGAAGGCCTCGGGCGAGGCGCTGCTGGTGACGCGCGGCGTGAGTGGCTCTACCGCCGCTGAGGGCGCCTCCGGTACCCGTTTGGTTGATCGTCTGTCCGTGCGCGCAGGCTATGGTCCCGTCGTCGAGGCGCTGCTCGGCGGCTATTACGTAGTGGACGATCTCGCTGCCGCGCTGTCGGCGCCGGTCGTTGACGGCGTGACTTACGTGACCCCCGATGGCGCCCGCGTCGCCTGTGGCGGCCTGGTTCGCGTGGGCCTCGATGCCGGCGAGGCTTCGGGTGCTCTGGAGCGCAAGCGTCGTATTCGCGAGTTAGAGGGCCTGGAGCCCGATCTGGCTGCCGTGTTTGAACATGTGTCGGATCAGGTCGTCGAGGCCAATGCGGCCGTCGAGGAGGCGCGTGCCGCCGAGGGCGATGCCGCCGGCGAGATCGCCCGTCTTGAGGGCGAGCGCCGCTCGCTGCTTTCCGAGATCGGCCGCCTGGAGCAAAGCGCCAACAATGCCGAGGTCGAGCGCGTGCGCATCTCCAAGCGCCGCGAGCAGGCCGCCGAGGCCGTTCGCGCTGCGCGCCCGCGCGTTGACGAGCTTACCCGTTCGCGTGACGAGGCCCGTGCGCAGGCAAGCGACTTAAGTCTCCAGATTGCCGAAGCCAACGACGAGCTCGATCGCGTGCGCCGTGACGATTCCGAGGCAGCCGGCAAGCTCGCCGATGCCAAGGTGCGTCTGGCCCAGACGAGCGAGCGTCTGCGTTCGCTGAAGGGCCGTGTGCCCGACCTGGAGCATCGCCTGGAGGGCATCGACCGCCGTATCCGCGGAACACGCCAGGCCTCGCGCTCGCTCGAGCTGCTGCGCCTGCGCGTCGATCCCATGCACGAGCGCTATTCGGCCCTGCTGGAGCGCGCGTCGGATTGGGCCGCGCGCCTGCGTGACCAGGCTTCGCTCGAGGAGGCGGACTCGGCCTCGCTCAAGAAGACCATCGAGGACGCCAAGGCCGAGGTCTCCCGCGCCAAGGAGCGGGTCGATGCCGCCACGGCGACGCAAAACGAGTTCAAGGTCTCCCGCGGCAAGCTCGAGGTGCAGGTAGAGGCGGCCATCAAGGCCATTACCGCCGATGGCACCACGGTACTCGAGGAAGCGCTCATGCTTCCCGCGCCCACCGACCGCGATGCCGCCGAGCGCGAGCTCAACCTGCTCGTGCGCCAGATCAACAACCTGGGCCCTGTGAACCAGGTTGCCATGGAGGAGTACGAGCAGCTCAAGCGCCGCGCCGATTACATCGAGGAGCAGCTGGCCGATCTTGAGAGCGCACGCAAGGCGCTCACCAAGATCACGGCGGCCATCGACCGTAAGATGCGTAAGGCCTTCCTGGTGACCTTTGAGAAGGTCGATGCGAACTTCCGCGAGATCTTCGCCATGCTGTTCCCGGGTGGCCAGGCACATCTGGAGATGACCGATCCCGAGCATCCGGCCGAGACAGGCATCGAGGTCGTGGCGCAGCCGCGTGGCAAGCGCATCAGCAAGATGATGCTCATGTCGGGCGGCGAGAAGAGCCTGACGGCGCTCGCCCTGCTCTTTGCCGTGTATCGCACGCGTACGGTGCCGTTCTATGTGCTGGACGAGGTCGAGGCGGCACTCGATGACGCCAACCTGTCCAAGCTCATCGGCGCGCTCGATGTTTTGCGTTCCGATACGCAGCTCTTGGTTATCTCGCATCAGCGCCGTACTATGGAGGACGCTGACGTCCTCTACGGCGTCTCGATGCAAGCCGACGGCGTCAGCCGCGTCGTCTCGCAAAAACTCGATCGCGAAACCGGAAAGGTCGTGAATGCATAATGGGATTCTTCGATGCTCTCTCGCGCGGACTTGAACGCAGCCGCGAGGCCCTCAACGAGGTCTTTTATTTTGGCGGCGAGGTCGACGAGGATTTTTGGGAGGACCTTGAGGACACTCTCGTCATGGGTGACATGGGTGCCGAGGTCGCTATCAAGGTGTCCGATGACCTGCGCGACGCCGCGGCCAAGAAGAACCTTAAGACCGCCCAGCAGCTCCGTCGCGCCCTGGCCGAGCAGCTCGAGCAACATTTTGTGCCCGCCGAGCGCGATCCGTTCTCCGACACGCCGAGCTGCGTGCTGTTTGTGGGTATTAACGGTGCCGGCAAGACCACGACGGTCGGCAAGATCGCGAGCGCCATGGCTGCCCGCGGCAAGAACGTCGTGATCGGTTCAGCCGATACCTTCCGCGCCGCCGCCATCGAGCAGCTCGATGTGTGGGGCCAGCGCGCTGGTGTCCCCGTCATCAAGCGCGACCGCGGCTCCGACCCGGCGAGCGTTTGCTACGACGTGCTCGACGAGGCCGACAAGCGCGGCAGCGACCTGGTGCTTATCGACACCGCCGGCCGTCTGCACACGAGCCCCGAGCTCATGCGCGAGCTTGCCAAGGTGGTCAACGTGACGCGTAAGCGCGCCGCCAATATGGCCGCCGGCCCCATGCCCGTCTCGGTTGTCCTCGTGATAGATGCCGCGACGGGCCAAAACGGTCTGAACCAGGCGCTCGAGTTTAACGAGGCGCTGGGCCTGGACGGTATTATCATGACTAAGCTCGACGGCACGGCTAAGGGCGGTATCGCCATGGCCGTGGCCGAGAAGCTCAAGCTCCCGATCCTGCGCATCGGCGTGGGCGAGCAGGTCGATGACCTGCAGGAGTTTAACGCCAAAGATTTCTGCCGCGCCCTGGTGGGCGAGTCCAACTAAGGAGTAACCAGTGTTTGATTCCCTGAGCGATCGCCTCAACGACACATTTGACCGCCTGCGCGGTAAGGGTAAGCTGACCGAGGCCGATATTACCTCGGCCATGCGCGATATTCGCATGGCGCTGCTCGAGGCCGACGTTAACTTTAAGGTCGTCAAGGAGTTCGTTGCCAAGACCAAGGAGCGCTGCATGACCGCCGAGGTCATGGAGTCGCTGTCGCCGGCACAAAACGTCGTCAAGATCGTGCTCGACGAGCTCACCGAGATGCTCGGCTCAACCGAGAGCAAGCTCGTCTTTAGCAACCGCATTCCCAATGTCATCATGCTCGTGGGCCTGCAGGGCTCCGGTAAGACCACGGCGGCCGTAAAGCTGGCCTACCTGCTCAAGAAGCAGGGCCGCTCGCCCCTGCTCGCCGCGTGCGATGTCTACCGCCCCGCCGCTGCCGACCAGCTG
>CABRFG010000029.1 GCA_902470095.1 uncultured Collinsella sp. | reverse complement strand
GGCGATGTTGCCGGCGGGCGCCGCTGTCGCGTAGGCGCTATTCGTTGAGTGCGTGCGTTCGGACTCGCTGCTACAGCGAGCCGATAAAGCGCTGCTGGGCGGCGCGTCCTGCCTCGTCCCACTTAAAGACTCCGGCGTTGTCGAGCACGTGGCCAAACACCACGCCCACCTCCTCGTGCAGGATGTCGATGGCGTTGTCCGCCGTAAGCTCGTCGGCGCGGCGGGCAAAAACGTCTTCGGCCCATGCGGCGTGGCTGCGGCATAGATCATCGCCCTCGAGCGCGCTAGCAAGGTCGTAGCTGGCATCGGCCTTGGCTGCCAGCAAGTGCTCGCGGACAGCGCCGAGCTCGGGAACCAAGCGCGGCGGCAAAATGGCCAGGCCCATGACCTCGATCAGGCCGATGTTCTCCTTTTTAATGTGGTGGTACTCGGCATGCGGGTGGAATACGCCCAGCGGATGCTTGTCAGTCGTGATGTTGCAGCGAAGCGCCAGGTAGGCCTCGTAGACTTCGCCGCCGGCATTGCCGCGCGAGTCGACGCGGCGGATGACGGGCGTCACGGTGTTGTGCGCCACGCCGTCGGCTGTGTGCGCGATGACGCCCACCGACTCATCGGTCCACTCGCGCCAGGCGAGGATGATCTTCTCGGCGGCGTCGAGCAGCTGGGCGCGGTCGTGCGAGCGCAGTCGCAGCACCGAAAGCGGCCACTGCAACACGGTACCGCTGACCTGGTCAAAGCCGGGCACGCTAAACTGCGAGACCTCGGCGGCATGCATCATGGGGAACTCGTGCGCGCCGCCCTGGAAGTGGTCGTGCGACAGAATCGAGCCGCCCACGATGGGCAGGTCGGCGTTGGAGCCAATAAAGTAATGCGGGAACAGGTCCACAAAGTCGAGCAGGCAGGTCAGACCCTTGCGGTCGACGTGCATCGGACGATGCTCAGAGCTCATGGCAATGCAGTGCTCGTTAAAGTACGCGTACGGGCTGTACTGGAAGCCCCAGCGCTCGCCGTCGAGCTTAATGGGGATAACGCGCAGATTCTGGCGGGCGGGATGGGCGCCGCCGTCGGCTGCAGCGGAGCGTCCGGGATAGCCTTCGTTTTCGATGCAGAGCTGGCAGGCGGGATACTTCTCGCCCGTGTTTTTGGCGGCGCCGGCCGCGGCAATATCGCGCGGGTCCTTTTCGGGCTTTGACAGGTTGATGGTAATCTCGAGGTCGCCCCAGTTGGTGGGGGTGCTCCATTTGATGTTGCGCGCGATGGCGGCACGGCGCACGTAGCCGGCGTCGCAGCACAGACCGTAGAACCAGTCGGTCGCGGCGCGGGGCTCGTTGACGCCCATGCGTCCGTTGAACTCCTCGTTTACAACCGAAGGCCTTGGCATGAGCGCGCCCATGATGCGCATGGCGATGCGGTCGCGGCCCGATGCCGTGTCCTCGGCGGCGCCGTTGGCAACAGCCGCCTCGGCAAGCGCGGCAAGTGTGCCTTCAAGGTCAAAGTTGGGCAGGGTGTCGGGGTGCAAGAGCGAGAGTTTTTCGACCTGGAGCGCCCAGGCCATGTCGAGCGCCGGGCCCGTAGCACCGATGCACTCGAGAATGGTGTTATACGCCCAGATGCGATCGTCCTGGCCGATCATCGATCGGTGGATAGCGTACTCGATCAGGTTCTGCGCGGCCTCGCGCACGTCAGTCATTACAGCCATGCCGCGTAAGCCCCCTTGTCAGAAATTGCGTAGTGGCGGGCAGAGCCCTCGCCCAGCCAGCCGTTCATCTTGGTGATAAAGGTGTCGACCAGGTCGAGCGGCACGAAGGCCTGGATGGTGCCACCAAAGCCGCCACCGTGGATACGGACGGCGCCACGGCCGTCGAGCACGTGCTCGGCCAGTGCCAGGGCATACATCGAGGGCTGCTCGGAGCCCAGCTTGGCAACGACATTCTGTAGGTACATGGCAGAGCTGGCGCCGGACTCGCGCGTCAGGACCAGGAACTGATCGATGTCGCCGGCGTTGAGCGCTGCCCAGCGCTTATCGACCAGGCCGTTTTCGTACCAGTAGTGAACGGCGCGCAGGCAGGCGCGGTCGCCCAGCTTGGCGCGCAGCTCGGGGAGCTTGGCGTCAAAGTCCGCCACGTTTACCTCGCACAGGCGTGCCTTGCCAAACTCGGCAGCGACGTCCTGCATCTCGCGCGGAACGGCGGCGTAGTCGTCGGTGGCGGCCACGTGGTCGGCACCGACCTTAACGAGCACGAGCGCATAACCGTGATCCTCAAAGTTGAGCTCGAGCTTCTGGGTTTTAGGCTGAGCCTGATCCTCAAAGTCCATGTAGGCGAGGCCGCCCAAGCAAACGGCGGCCTGGTCCATCAGACCGCAGGGCTTGCCGTAATAGTTGTTCTCGGTGCGCTGGCTCATCTGGGCGAGCGCGACGGGCTCGATGGCGGGTGCGTCCCAGAGCGTCTCCATGGCGCGACCGTATGCCGCCTCGACAGCAGCGGAGCTCGAAAGACCGCCGCCCGAGGGGACGGAGCAGGTGAAGGCAAAGTCGAAGCCCTGGGGCTCAACGCCCAGAGCAGCGATTTCGTGGGCCATGCCGCGGACGAGGCTCGCGGACGTGCCCTTCTCGGACTCCTGAACGTCTAGCGTGTCGAGCGCGATTTCAAACGTGGGATAGCCCTCGTCGGCTACGCGAACCTTGTTGGAATCGGTTGCCACGGCGATGCCGTCGACGGCGACATCGAGCGAGCCGGCGATAACGTGGCCACCCTCGTGGTCAGTGTGGTTGCCGCTGATCTCGGAGCGGCCGGGCGCGTGCACGTAGAGCACCTGGCGGTCGCCGATGGGGCCAAACTCCTCCTCGAACAGCTTGGTGAGCGTGGCGAATGTCTTTTCGTCGGGGGTGGTCATGGGAGTCCTTTCCTTGGCGCGCCCGGGTGGGTTTTGCGTCGTTATGAGTACGTTAACAACTTAAAGCGGCATGAACCAAGTGTTCACGATACCGCACGTTACGGGCTATGTTAACGTACTCATAACACATCGCTTGTCACTTTTTGAGAATCTGGTAATCGGTAGAAATTCAGCCGTGAACGGTACTGCCGTATGGACTTATAAAGCAGAAGAGATGCAGATAGAAAAAGTAGAGTACGTTAACATGCGTCCGACGATAGCGGGCCTCGGCGCGGGATGTATTTCTGCCCGGGCCGGCATTCACGCTATTCAGATCTCGCAAGGGTGAAGGTGATCCTGTGGCAAGGCGCCCGTCCAACGATACCAGTTCGCGTCCGGTCTCCATGGCCGACGTCGCCCGCGCTGCCGGCGTTTCGCAGCAGACGGTTTCGCGCGTCGCCAACGGCTTGCCTAACGTTAACGAGCAGACGCGCCAGCGCGTACAGGCCGCTATGCAAAAGCTCGGCTTTCGTCCGAGTTATGCCGGTCGCTCGCTGCGCGACGGCCGTTATCATTCGGTCGGCCTGTGCGTCAACGATGTCACCAAGTTCGGCAACCTCTCAATGATCGACGGCATCGCCAGCGCTGCTCGCGAGCATAATTGCGCCATCACGCTGGTCGAGATGTCCAAGACCGAGGAGTTTTCGCTTGCCGAGGCCACGCGTCGTATGGCCGCATTGCCGGTGGACGGCATCATCATCGGTATGAGTCGCATGGCGCCCGATTTTGAGACGTTTGATCCACTGCCGGGCATTGGCACGGTCATCGTTACCATGTACGCGCACCCGCGGGTGACCACGGTCGATTCCGACCATTACGGCTGCTCGCTATTGCTTATGGATCACCTGTTTGAGCTAGGGCACGAGCAGATTCGCTATATTGGCGGCCCGTCATTCTCGGTCGACGAGCAATTTCGTCGCGCCGGTTGGCAGGATGCACTCGAGCGTAAACACATCGAGCCGGCAGAGCCGCTCGAGGGCGACTGGTCTGCCAACAGCGGCTACGAGGCCGGCAGGTACCTGGCCGAGCACGATCGCACCATGACGGCGATTTACGCGGCAAACGACCAGATGGCAAATGGTGCGATTGCAGCGCTGCGCGATAGCGGTCTGCGCGTGCCCGAGGACGTGAGCGTGGTGGGCGTCGACGATTCGCTCGATGATTTTGTGGCACACAACGAGCTCACGACCGTTCGATTCGATTTGCATCAGCGTGGACGCGAGGTGTTCGAGCACGCGGTTCCCAAGGCGGGGGCAACGGACAAAACCGTTGCCATTCGTATTCCCGGCCAGCTCATTATTCGACATAGCACGGCGATACTGCGCGCATAGTTTGTGCAGGTCAACGGCAGTATATTCCGCCTCAATTACAATCGGTAAGGATGCTGACGGATAGCCGTGGCTATGAAGGCGAGTGTTATGATAGACGGGTTCTTTTGTCTATCTAGGAGGCTTTGCCTGATGGAGATCACCAAGGATATCCGCTACATTGGCGTTAACGATCACGACATTGACCTGTTCGAGGGCCAGTACGATGTGTCCGAGAACGGCATGGCATACAACAGCTACGTTATCTTGGGCGAAAAGATCGCTGTCGCCGATTCAGTCGACGGCGGTTTTGTTGACGAGTGGCTCGGCCACCGAGGCCGTGCTCGATGGCCGCACGCCCGACTACCTGATCGTCCATCACATGGAGCCCGATCACTCCGCCGGCATCGCCGCCTTTATGGAGCGCTATCCCCAGGCGCAGATTGTTGCCAGCATGGGCGCCTTCCGTATGATGGTCAACTACTTTGGCACCGACTTCCCCGAGCGCAAGATGGTCGTCAAAGATGGCGACGTGCTCGACCTGGGCGGCCACAGCCTAACCTTTGTCGGTGCCCCCAATGTTCACTGGCCCGAGGTGCTCTTCTCCTACGAGTCCACCGACAAGGTGCTCTTTAGTGCCGACGGTTTTGGCAAGTTTGGCGCCAACGACATCGAGGATCCCGAGGGCTGGGCTTGCGAAGCGCGCCGTTACTACTTTGGCATCGTCGGTAAGTTCGGCAAGTTCGTGCAGGCCGTCCTCAAGAAGGCCGCCGACCTGGACATCCAGATTATCTGCCCGCTCCACGGCCCCGTGCTGACTGAGAACCTGGGCTACTACCTCGACACCTATAACACCTGGTCGAGCTATCAGCCCGAGGACGAGGGTATCACGATTGCCTATGCGAGCGTGTACGGGCATCTGAAGGCTGCCGTCGAGGAGCTCGCATCTGCGCTTGAGGCTCGCGGCCAGAAGGTCTCCGTCTTTGACCTGGCTCGTGACGACATGGCCGAGGCCGTTGAGGATGCGTTCCGCTACGACCGTCTGGTGCTCGCCTCCATCACCTATCAGGGCGAGATCTTCCCGTGCATGAGCACCTTCATCCATACGCTCGCCGAGCACGCCTACCAGAACCGTACGGTGGCGCTCGTCGAGGCCGGCTCTTGGGCACCCGCGGCTGCCAAGGTTATGACCAAGGAGCTCGAGGGCATGAAGGACATCACCCTGACGCAGAACAAGGTGACTGTGCTGGGCTCGCTCAACGAAGCCTCGCGCGCCCAGATCGAGGCCCTCGCCGACGAGCTGTCCAAGTAGCGACACGCTCACTTTTGACGCTCAGCCATCACAACCACCACAAAGGGGACAGGCACCTTTGTGGTGGTTTTTATTTAGTTGGCGGCGATGATGAGTGCTGGACGTGCGCCGTCGGCGGTCTTGGCGATTGAGGTGGCGACGGCGCCTTCGGAGTCTCGGTCCATCACGATGGCGTCGACATCGGTCAGCTCGGCAAAGCGGTACATGCCGCGTCCGTTAACCTTGCTGGCGTCCATGAGGGCGACGCTTTGATGGGCCGCGGCGATCATAGCCGTTTTAGTCTCGGCCATCTGGGGAAAGTCGGTCGTAAAGCCGCAGCTGGAGACAAAGGCGCCGGGGCACATGACGGCAAGATCGGCGTGGACCATTTGGAGCGCCTGCATGGTAAGTGGGCCGTACAGATAGCGATGACCTTTGCGCAGCGCCCCGCCCAGCATGACGACATCGACCGAGGGCATGCTTTCGTCGATGTAATCGGCGATGGTAATGTCGGCCGTGATAACGGTGATGCCGTCGCGCTGATCGAGGAGCCGGACGAACTCGAGCGCCGTGGTGCCCGAGTCAACGAGCAGCGTGTCGCCGTCATTGACGAGCTCGATGGCGCTTTGCGCGATGGCCTGCTTGGCGGCGACGTTGACATTGATGCGGCGATCCTGCGTGGAAACAGTCAGACGCTTGTGGAGCGATACGGCGCCACCATGCGTGCGACGCAGCTTGCCTGCTTCGGCGAGCGCGTCCAGGTCGGCGCGGGCGGTAACGGAGGACACGCCAAAGGTCTGGGCGATTTCTGCTACCTGCACCGAGGCATTATGCTCAAGCATTTCCATGATGGCGGCACGACGCTCATCGGCGAAGGCTCGGGTTGTTGCGTGGGCCATAGCTGCTCCATTCTCGGCCAAATTTGCAGGAATTGTGTTGACTCTATTTTCGTTCATTTTCTTTTTGAGTAAGAAAACGCCTTTCGATTACTTATCTTTTCTATAAAAGAAAGACGCTGAACGCCCAAAATTCAATATCGAACACGCCCGCCCGGCCCCAATTCCTTCCGTTTACTTTTCAAAAACGACGGTATTGACCTGCATGGGCTCAATATCTCGCACATGCAAAGACGCTGAATTTCATACAATGAGCGCAGCAAAACGCAAGGTAAAACGCCTTGTGAACAACTACGCCCGATGTCCAGATGCGGGCGAGGGAGAGGAGCAAACGCTCATGGCACTTGTTACCACCGAAAAGATGCTCAAGGACGCTCAGGCCGGCCACTACGCCGTCGGCGCGTTCAACGTTGAGAACCTCGAGTTTGTTATGGCCGTTCTGGCTGCTGCCGAGGAGACCAAGTCCCCCGTCATCATGCAGACCACCCCGGGCACCATCAAGACCGCTGGTCTGGACTACTTCTACGGCATGGTCAAGGCTGCCGCCGAGCGCGCTTCCGTGCCCGTCGCTCTGCACCTCGATCACGGCGATGGCTATGACCGCTGCATGCAGGCTTTCCGCACTGGCTACACCTCTGTCATGATTGACGGTTCGCACGAGTCTTTCGAGGACAACATCGCTCTGACCAAGTCCGTCGCCGACGCTGGCCGCGCCATGGGCGTGCCCGTCGAGGCTGAGCTCGGTAAGGTTGGCGGCAAGGAGGACGACGGTCCCGCGGTTGAGGGCGAGAGCCCCTACACCGATCCGGCCGAGGCCAAGGAGTTCGTCGAGCGTACCGGCTGCACCTCCCTCGCAATTGGCGTTGGCACCAGCCACGGTGTGTACACGAGCGATCCGCACATCGAGCAGTCCGTGGTCAAGGCCATCCGCGACGCCGTCGACGTGCCGCTGGTCCTGCACGGCACCTCCGGTGTGCCCGATGAGCAGGTTGCCGAGGCTGTGAAGAACGGCATCTGCAAGGTTAACTACGCCACCGAGCTGCGTCAGGCCTACACCAAGGGCTTCATGGCCTACATGGCCGAGAACCCCGCCTGCTTCGACCCCAAGAAGCCGGCCAAGGAGGGCATGCGTGAGATCACCGAGCTGGTTAAGATCCGCATGACCAACCTCAACTCTGTGGGCAAAGCAGAGTAACAGCAAGGGTACTCCGACTCGCTACATATCCCGGGGAGGGACGAGGGCTTAGTTCCCCAATCGTCCTCGGGCATGCAAAAAGCCTCGCTGCGCACTTCGTGCGGCGAGGCTTTTTGCCCCCTGCGGAAAGATTGGGGAACTAAGCCCTGGTCCCTCCCAGGTTGACCTACTCGAGGTCGTCGCCCTTGTGGCGTTAGGGCGGAAATGGGTGGGGCGTTAGGGCTTCTTTGCTGATGGGGGATTAGTATGCCCGGGCTTGGTTGGGGAATGCCTGGTCTAGTGAGGCTTGGAGTTTTTCGAAGGATGTCTGCAGGTTGAGGTGTTGGTCTGCAGAGCGTTTGGCTTTTGTGGTGGGGGAGTCGAGGAGGCCGTTTCTCTGTGTCGGGGGGAAGGAGAAAAGGTCTGCATGTGTTAGGGATGGCTGCTGTGCTGCGTCATTGGAAGAATGCATGCTTATGCGGCCTCCTCGATGTCCACCAAAAGATTGCGCTCGGGGTGTGCTGCTAGGTCCCGTGCGCTGGCAGTATTATGCCGCGAGTGCAGATAAGAAAGCGCTAAAGAAAGGCTTAATTGGGTTTGATGTAACCATGAAACCGCAGGTCAAAGCTATTGCATAACACTCTTGAAAGGTTGGGGGCTTAAGGGCTTTCTAAGGTTTGTGGCGCGGATGTGGCTCGCCTGTGTGGGGCGTGTGGACGGCGCGTTCCTAGCGCCGCGGCTTTGCGGCCCGCACCTGCTCTATGACCTTTTCCATCGTGGCGTCGATGTGGTCTTTTTTGAGCTCGCATTCCCAGATGGTTATGGGCGTCCAGCCCATTTGAGTGAGTGCTGCCACGGCAGCGTGGTCGCGCTCGACGTTGCGACGGAACTTTGCCTCCCAAAACTCAACGTTGCGCTTGGGCTGGCTAGGGTTGCACTTGGGGCAGCGGTGCCAAAAGCAGCCGTTGACGAAGATGGCGATCTTGCGCCCGGGGAAGGCGATGTCGGGCTTGCCGGGTACCTTCCATTCCAAACGATAGCCCGTGAGGCCCGCGGCGCGCAGGCGCTGACGTACGAGCAGCTCGGGTTTGGTGTTCGCACGCTTGTTGCCCTTCATGGACTTTTTTATGGCGGCGCGACGGCGCACCAGTTCGCGCTCGTCGGCGGAAAGGTCCGAGGTATCGATGCCGTCGAGCAGACCTGGTTTGGGGTGCTTTTTGCTACGGCGCTTAGGTGCGCGCTTGGGCTTGGTGGCGGGCTCGTCGGTCGCGGTGGCCTCGGCGTCGTTGGCAGCGCCGTTGGCCTCAAGCCGGTCTTCCTTCAACTCAATCAGGGCATCAATGAGTCCCTTGTCGGCGGGCATCCATTCCACCGTGGCAAGCGAGGTGCGCGGAATCCAGCGGATATCGAGCTGGCGGTCGTGCTTCTGGGGCTCATCGGATTCATCGGCGAGTGAGCAGTAGTAGCACTCCATGGAGAGATGGAAATCGGGGTAGTCGTACTCAACGGTATAGAAATCACGCAGGTTGGTGACTTTTACCTGCAACTCTTCCATAAGCTCGCGGCGTACGGCGTCCTCGGGCGACTCGCCGCGCATGAGCTTGCCGCCCGGGAACTCCCAAAGTCCTCGCATGTCGCCGTAGCCGCGCTGCACGGCAAGCAGCTCGTCAGATCCATCCTTGCGAATGATCCCAGCGGCAACATGAATAGTCTTCAACAGGAGTCCTCTCTCAACATCAACACGTGACAGGCTAGCTACCCGTACCTTACACAACGGTAAGGCAAGCGTAAGCCATATCGATGGTAGCCGACTCGTCTTCTTGCGACTATAGATGCCGTAGACTAATCGCAAGAAAGGACTCGGTATGCAAACCACGCACATGGCGACCCCGGTACTGGAGGTCGCACATCTCGAAAAGGTATATGGAGCGCTGGGCAACGTGACCCGCGCGCTCAACGACGTCAGCTTTACCGTCAACCGCGGGGAATTCGTGGGCATCATGGGCGCTTCGGGCTCGGGCAAGTCGACGTTGCTCAACTGCGTCTCGACCATCGATAGCGCCACGAGCGGCACGATCCGCATTAACGGTCAGGACGTGACGCGCATGAAGCAGGCCAAGCTTTCGCAGTTCCGCCGCGAGGAGCTCGGCTTTATCTTCCAGGACTCCAACCTGCTCGATACGCTCACGGCACGCGAGAACATCGCCCTGCCGCTCACCATCGCCCGCACAAACTCGGCAGAGATCTCGACCCGCGTGCAGGATGTGGCAGCGCGCCTGTCCATCAGCCAGGTGCTCGACAAGTATCCCTACCAGATGTCCGGCGGTCAGCAGCAGCGCGTTGCCGCGGCTCGCGCGCTCGTCACCGACCCCACCATGATCATGGCCGACGAGCCCACCGGCGCCCTCGATTCCAAGAGCGCCCGCCTGCTGCTCGAGAGCCTGGAGTCCCTCAATCGCCGCCTGCGCGCCACCGTGCTCATGGTCACGCACGACAGCTTTGCCGCCAGCTACACGAGCCGTGTGCTGTTTATTCGCGACGGCAAGATCTTCACCGAGCTGCGCCGCGGCGACATCGACCGCCGAGAGTTCTTCGACCGCATTATGGAGGTCGTTGCCATGATGGGCGGTGAGGGCTCCGATGCTCTGTAAACTCGCTTGGGGTAACGTCCGCCGCGCCGGCCGCGACTACCTCGTCTACCTTTTGACGCTCACCCTGGGCGTCACGGTCTTCTATGCCTTTAACACCATCTCGATGCAGGTCGACATCGCCGGCATCGATGAAAAGGGCTTGGCGCAGGTTATGGGCAGCATGCTCGGCGACCTGACGTACTTTTTGGCCGGTGTCATGGCCTTTTTGATGGTGTATGCCAATAACTTCATCATGAAACGCCGCAAGAAGGAGTTTGGCCTGTATCAGGTGCTCGGCATGGGGCGTGGACGCGTCGCCACGATCATGGCGCTCGAGACGGTGATTGTCTCGGTCGTGGCCTTTGTCGCCGGCATTGTGCTGGGTGTGGGACTCTCCCAGCTCATGACGTTCTTTACGGCCTCGCTCTTTAAGACGCAGATCGCCAATTTCCACTTCTTTTTCTCGGTGCATGCGTTCAATCTGACCCTTGCCTGCATGCTCGTAATGTTTGTGCTCACGCTACTGCTGAACCTTCGCGCCGTGCGTCGTACCAAACTCATCGAGCTTATGGGTGCCGAGCGTCGCAACGAGAGCATCAAGACACGCAACCCCTGGATTGCGATTGCCATCTTTGCCGTGGGCGTGGTGCTTGTGGGCGTGGCCTATTACCGTCTGCTACGTGATGGGTTCCCGCTAACCGCGACGGACAGCAAGCTGCAAGAGGCCATGAACCAGTTTGGCATTACGACCGCTATGGTTACCGTGGGCACCTTTGCCCTGTTCGGGGGACTCTCGGGCATGCTCATCAAGCTGCTGCAGAGCCTGCGCGGCGTGTATTGGCGCGGCCTCAACATGTTTACCGTGCGCCAGCTTGCGGCCAAGGTCAACACGGTGTGCTTTTCGATGGGCGTCATCGCGATGCTCCTGTTTTTGGCCATCACCTCGGTGACGTGCGGTATGTCGATTGCCAATGTGATGAACGAAAACCTGGAGCGCTATAACCCTGTTGACGTGTCACAGACGTATGTCTATTACACGCCCGATACGCTCGACTACTACAAAGAGTACATCAATCCGTCTGAAGCCGATCGCATGGTGCTGGCCGATAGTACGGTCGATTTGTACTCCGCATGGCACGGCGATCCATGGCACGGCGATCGTAAGGGCAAGTCGGCGGACAACAACGACGAGACCGGCAAGAAGGTCAATATTGCCGATGTTGCCGGTGAGCATGTGCAGATCGATTCGTATCTGAGTTACCCGCTTGGCGGTTCGGATCCTTCGGTGACTCCAAGTGAAATGTGCAAGGCCATGGGCGAAAAGCTTCCCAAGGCGTTCGGGGGTAGCAATGCCGATACGATGGGTCTGTTTGTGACGCCGGCGAGCCAGTACAACAAACTGCGTCAGATGATGGGCGAGGAGCCGGTGCACATCGGTCACGACCAGTATCTGCTCACGTGTGATATGAGCGGCGAGCTGGTCGACCTGTACACCAAGTATATGGCTGGCGGCCATGCCCTTACCTTGGGCGGGCATACGCTCAAGCCCGCAACCGATAAGTCGGACGAAGATGCGGCGGCCATCGCCAACTCGGCGATGGGCAGTAATCCGGGTACCGTCGTCGTTGCCGACGAGCTGTTGTCCCAACTTAATCTGCAGCCGTATTCCAGTAGCCTGCTCGTTAACTACAAACAGGGGATGGATACGACCGAGGCAGACGAGAGTATTAAATACACTGTGCTCGACAATCTGCTCGTTGACGGCAAGGAGCCGGGGTCGTGGGGAACCTTCATCACACGCTCCGAGATGTACGCGCAAGCAGCGCAAATGAACGGTCTTATCAGCTACCTAGCCATCTACATCGGCTTTGTATTGGTCGTTGCATGCGCGGCGATTCTGTCGATCCAGCAACTCTCCAACGTGGCCGACGGCAGCCGCAGCTATCGTGTGCTGGCACAGATCGGCTGTGAGGACCGCCAGATTCGTCATTCGGTGATGGCGCAGCAAGCGGTATTCTTCCTGTTCCCGCTGGCAGTGGGCCTGGCGCACTCCTTTGTGGCACTTAAGGTGATCATCGAGTTGGTGAGCATTTTCGGAAATATGAGCATTGGCGGCACCGTGGGCCTCACCTGTGCAATCTTCCTGGCAGCCTACGGTGGCTACTTCCTGGTGACCTACCTCATGAGCACCGGCATGGTGCGAGCTGCCATAGCCACGCGCTACAGCGAGTAACAAGCGGGCAAAATCGTCGCAAAACCAGAGGCGTATGACCGCCGCGAAGGGACCAGGGGCCCTTTCGCGGCGGTTTTTGCCAATCTGGTGCGTCTCAGATACAAGTGAGTAGACTTTTTTGAACCTGCCGAGCACATCGCGACAAATGATCTATAAAACTGCAGGTCAGAGCTGTGGCGTTTTGGGGCGTGCTTGGCCTCCTGCAAAAAGCCTACTCACTTGGTTTTTCTGCTAGAAGACCGCCACGAGGGAAGGCAACTCCCCCGTGGCGGCTGACGTTTGTCCAGATAAAACCTACCAGAATAAACCTGTCCCTTTTTGGGAGGCTAACGTTTCCAAAAATGCAGGATGAGCGTGGTGCGGTTTTGCTGTTCGGTTTTGACCAGGATGTTGTGGATGTGGGCCTTGACGGTGCCCACGGCAAGGAATAGCTCGTCAGCAATCTCTTGGTTCGACTTGCCCCGCACTACCAGACGCAAAACCTCGGCTTCGCGGTTGGAGAGCTTGTAGGCGTTGCGATAAGAGGGCATTTGCTCTTCGATGTGTCGATCAAGATCGCTGACGTTCTTTTCTTCGGACGCCTCCTGCATGCGAATCGAAAGCACGTGATAGGTGTAGGCGATGAGCAGAATCGCAAAGTAGCACGCAAAGACGTTCTCGCTAAAGTTGCGCTCGGACAGGTATAGCTGCAGCCAAGAGGGCGCCAGGCTCATGGGGACGACCAGGATGCTGTAGAAGTCCTCGGTAACGATGCACCCGACCAGGATGGCGCCGATAATCAGGTGCTTTCGTTGGTTGTTAACGCGTGCCTTCAACTCGACCTTTGTACTTTTATGAGCCGTCCAAAAGATGTACAGCCCCACAAAGATAAGGAACACCTGGCGCATTGTGTAGTAGAGCCACTGATGCATGGGGCCGTAGGGGACAGCGACGATAGTCAGCGACTCGCACAGCAAAAACGTTACGACGGGGATAACGAACTGCTTTTTAGAATGTTTGTCGAGCAAGTCCCTGGCAATGGCCCAAATAAAAGCCTGTGAAGCGGTCGCCACAAGGGTCCGCATCACGGGCATGATGATTGAGTAATAGTCGCTAGCTGGAAAGCTCTGGTTTTGCAGCGTGTATTCAAAAAAGAAAATCTCGGTCATCTCGAAGGCATAGCAAATAAAAACGCCGCTGCCATAGATAAAGAACTGTCGGCGAGACGAGGCATAGGCGGCAAGCGAGAGCGCCGCTCTCGAGGCTCTCGAGCAGCTCTAAGCCTCAAGGCTTCTAAAAGCGCGTCTGCGGGCGTCGGATGCTCGTCTCCTGTCGCCCGCTCACCGAGGCTCGGCAATTGCCTTAATATCTTAAGGGCCTCGATTTGTCCAAAACTGAGCGAAGGAGCTCATCATGAGCGACGGAAAGAAAAAGCTTTCCTTCTTGACGGTCATCTCGACCATCATCTGCGTCGTCTTCGTTTGCGAGGCCGCCGCACCTGCTGCTGCCATTGGCAACCAGCAGTTCTTCTGGTGGATCTTCCTGATTCTGACCTTCCTGCTCCCTTATGGCATGGTTGTTGCCGAGCTCGGCACTACCTATGACGGTGAGGGTGGCATTTACGACTGGGTACGCGATGGCCTGGGCGACAAGTGGGGTGCCCGCATTTCGTACTACTACTGGGTTAACTACCCGCTGTGGATTGCCTCGCTGGCCACCATGTTCCCTGACATTTTGGGCATGGTCTTTGGCGTCGAGTTCAATCTGATTGCCAAGATTGGTATCGACCTTGCCTTTGTGTGGATCGTCTATCTTATGGGTCGCTCCAAGGCTGCCGACTCCGAGTGGGTCCTGAACGGCGGCGCCGTCATCAAGGTTGCCGTTGCCGTTATTGTCGGCGCTTTGGGCATTTGGTACGCCATAGAGAACGGTTTTGCGAACGACATGTCCGCTGCCACCTTCCTGCCCGAGCTCACCAACACCAACGCGCTCGGCTACCTGTCGATCATCATCTTTAACTTCATGGGCTTCGAGGTCATCTGCACCATGACCGACGATATGGCCGATCCCGCTCGCGATATCCCCAAGGCTATCATCGTCGGCGGCCTGTCTATCGCCGTGATCTATCTGTTCGCTGGCTTTGGCATCGGCGCTGCTGTGCCGGCCGATTCCATCGATCCCGACTACGGCATGATCTACGCTGTCCAGACCATGGTGGGCGACTCCATGATCTTCAAGGTCATCTGCATTGCCTTCCTGATCACCCTGTTCGCCAACATGGCTGCCTGGTCCTTCGGCGTCAACTCCGTTGCTCGTTATGCTGCCGAGCATGGCAACATGCCCAAGGTCTTCGCCTCGATGATCTCGGATGACGACATGCCCAACGGCGCCAACCTGGTCAACGCCATCGTCGCCTCCCTGGTGCTGTGCCTGCAGCTCGTTCCCATCGACGCCATCTCCAACGGTGTCTTCTGGATGCTCTTCGGTACCTCCGTTGTATTCTTGCTGCTCACCTACATCCCGATGTTCCCGGCATTCCTCAACCTTCGTAAGAACGACCCTAACCGTGCGCGCATCTTTACGTTCCCGTTTAAGGGCGTCATGATGAAGGTCATGCTGGCTATTCCCTGCATCGAGCTGATTCTGGCTATCGTTGCAACGCTGATTCCGTTCTCTGTCGATGAGATTGGCGATAAGGTCCCGATGATCGTTATCTTCATCGTGCTCTTGCTTATTGGCGAGGTTGTCCGCGTCGTCAGTGCTAAGGGTCGCGAGACCGAGTACAAGGGTCTCACCCCTGAACTAGCTGCTCAGCGTCTCGCTGAGGAGGCCGCCGAGGCCGAGGAGAACTAGAACACCCGATTCGGGGTTCCAACCCTCCTCGCCACTTGACCATTCCCCGGGGTGGGTGTGAGCGATAGCTCTGGTAACCACCGCCCGCCCCAATCTCTCTTCCGTATCCTTCGTGCGTTTTGTCTCCGCGCGCCAGGTTACGTCGTCGCTTGCCGGTGCGACTCCGTGAAAACCGGCGCCGTGCGCCCCGACCTTTGCCGGGGGACGGGCGTCCGCCACCTCTTGGTTTTAGGCTGCGGGTAATTCGCCCGCAGCAAGCGATCGTTCGATTTGGAGGAAATCTTATGCGCACGATTACCGAGTCCGAGTCCACCCCCAAGGCCGACGGCTTCTTTATGCCCGCTGAATTCGCCCCGCAGGATCGCGTGTGGATGGGCTGGCCCCACCGCACCGACACCTGGGCCCACGGCGCCAAGCCGGCTCAGAGGCAGTATGCCGCCATCGCCCGCGCCATTGCCGAATTCACCCCGGTTACCATATGCGCCAACCAGGCCGACTACGCCAACTGCAAGGCCGCCTTTGAGGAAGACGAGAACGTCACCGTTATCGAGATGACCACCGACGACGCTTGGTTCCGCGACACCGCTGCCACTTTTGTTATCAACGGCAAGGGCGATAAGCGCGCCAACCACTGGCACTTCAACGCCTACGGCGGCCTCGTTGACGGCCTCTATTTCCCGTGGGACAAGGACGAGCAGATCGCCCTTAAGATGGCTGAGCTTTCCGGCTGCCGTCGCTATCGTCCCGATGACATGATCCTCGAGGGCGGTTCCATCACCGTCGACGGCGAAGGCACCGTGGTCGTGACCGACCAGTGCCTGCTTTCCCCGGGCCGCACCTGCTCTGCGGTTCTGGAGGAGGAAGAGGATCCCGAGTCCATCTGGCCCAAGTTCCACAAGAAGTTTGAGCCCTGGAGCGAGGAACTTCGCGCCTATATGGACGAGCACCTCAAGGATTACCTGGGTGTCGAGAAGGTCATCTGGGTCAAGGAGGGCATCGATCCCGAGGAGACCAATGGCCACATCGATGATGTCGCTACGTTCATCGCTCCGGGCGTCATGGCCTGCATCTGGACCGACGATCCCGAGTATCCGTTCTACGAGCAATGCCACGCTGTCTACGAGACCCTCTCCAACGCCGTTGACGCCAAGGGCCGCAAGATGAAGGTCTACAAGCTCTGCATGCCCGTGAACCCGCTGTTCATGGACCAGGCTTCCTGCGATACCATCGACGCCGACGAGAACGCCGAGCCGCGCGTCGCCGACGAGCCGCTGATCGCCTCCTACATGAACTACCTGGTCACCAACTACGGCGTTATTGTCCCGCAGTACGGCGACGAGAACGACCAGCTTGCCATTGACACGCTCCAGAAGATCTACGACGAGGTCTGGGGCGAGGGCGTCTACAAATGCGTCGGCGTTCAGTCCGAGCAGGTCGTCTTCGGTGGCGGAAACATCCACTGCATTACTCAGCAGGAACCCTCGGCGTAACTGTCTGTCTTCCCGAGGCACGGCGCCTTCCCGTTCATTTTTCGCTTGCGTACCAAAGTACGCGGCGCTCCTCTTTCACGGGAATCTGCCGCACCTCAGAAACCCAGCCGGTCAAACGGACTGACGTAGCTAGTTACCGCATTAGTCATTGGTGCCAACCCTGGCAACGATGCAGGTCGAAAAACGTCAGCGAAAACCCGCCAGAGCGAGCAAGGTGCCTTGAAGCGAGGCGGCATTGACCTTCTGGTCATGCCGCCGAAGCTGAAAGGCAGATTGCCGCTCTGGCGGGCTTGCAGCGTCGAGCCGTTACGGCGTTTGGTAAAACGCCGTAACCTACACCCGCTCCGCGATCTCGTGGATGAGGTAGTCGGTCTTTTCCCAGCCCAGGCACGGGTCGGTGATCGATTTACCAAAGACGCCGCCGTCGACCGGCTGGTTGCCGTCCTCCAGGTAAGACTCGATCATAAAGCCCTTGACCAGCTTGGAGATGGACTCGTTGCGGCGGCAGCTGTCGAGCACTTCCTTGCAAATGCGATACTGCTCCAGCGGACGCTTACCCGAGTTGTCGTGGTTGCAGTCGATGACCGCCGCCGGGTTGGCGTAGCCGGCGTGCTCGGTATAGCGCTCGGCCAGGCGCTCCAGGTGCTCGTAGTGGTAGTTGGGGTAGGTGCGGCCATCGAGGCCGATGTAGCCGCGCATGACAGCGTGCGCAAGCGGGTTGCCATCGCATTCGACTTCCCAGTTACGGAAGATAAAGCTCTGGTGGGCCTGGGCGGCGTAAATAGAGTTGAGCATGACGGTGGTGGAACCGGCGGTGGGGTTCTTCATGCCCACAGGCACCGAAATACCGCTCGACACCAGGCGATGCTCCTGGTTTTCGACCGAACGCGCACCCACGGCAACATAGCTCAGCAGGTCAACGAGGTACTGGTAGTTGGACGGATAGAGCATCTCGTCGGCGGTGAAGAAGCCCGTTTCCTTAATAACGCGCAGGTGCATATGGCGGATGGCCTTGACGCCCTCGAGCAGGTCGTCGGGAGCCTCGGGGTTGGGGTTGTGCAGCAGGCCCTTGTAGCCGGTGCCCTTGGTGCGCGGCTTGTTGGTGTAGACACGCGGAATGATGATGAGCTTGTCCTTGACCTCTTCGGCGGTCTTGGCCAGTCGGTTCATGTACTCAAGCACCGAATCCTCGCGGTCGGCAGAGCACGGGCCGATGATGAGCACCTTGCGTGCGTCCTCGCCGGTAAAGACTTTGGCGACCTCGGCGTCAAATGCCTGCTTTTTGGCGGTAAGCTCGGCAGAAAGCGGCATTTCCTCGCGGATCTCCATGGGGATCGGCAGCCTGCGTTTGAATTCCATGGCCATAGGGGCCTCCTCAATCTATAGAAAGAGCAATAAACGTATTGTCGAGTGTTCGGCATTATCCGCTGTCGCACGCTAAAGTGCAAGCCCTTGCCACCCCGAAACCTGCCAAAAGGGACAGGTTTATTTTGGCAGGTTTTATCTGGGTAAACGTCGGCGGATGTCGGGAGGGAGTGGCACCGCGCGCGACCCTAAGGCTGTTGTCGGTTCCCCAGGAAACACCCTGTGGGCAAAAAATGCCAAATATGAGTACGGTTGCTAACCTAGTAACATATCAGTCTAGCAAGATAATAGACAAAGTGAAAAATATGTTCATTAACGTTGGCACACAGAAGCCCGCTAACGGGCGTTTTGATTAATTTGAAGGCGTATAGAGGCCGCAAGGAGGTCGTTTGAGGCGGTTTTGGCTGTTACCAAAAAGGTAACAGTACTCATATTTGCCATTTTTTGCCCACAGGGCTTCGAAGGGGCTGTCAATCAGGTCCCAGGGGAGGCGGCTCAAGGGCCGTAGAACAAAAACGGGGGCGCAGGTTGTCCTGCGCCCCCGTTCTCGGGCGTTATTCGTTCCCTGCGGCAGAATTTACGCCGCCTCGTCGAACTGCGAGTTGTACAGCTCGGCGTAGAAGCCGCCTTGGGCGAGCAGCTCGTCGTGCGTGCCCTTCTCGACGATGTCACCGTCGCGAATTACCAAGATTACGTCGGCGTTGCGGATCGTGGACAGGCGGTGCGCGATGACAAAGCTCGTGCGGCCTTGCATTAGCGCATCCATGGCACGCTGAATAAGCTCCTCGGTACGAGTGTCAACGTTGGAGGTCGCCTCGTCCAGAATCAGCGCCGGGCGGTCGGCCAAAATGGCACGGGCGATGGTCACGAGCTGGCGCTGACCCTGCGACAGGTTAGTGCCCTCCTCGTTGATCATAAAGTCGTAGCCGCCGGCGAGCGTATGGATAAAGTGGTCGCAGCGTGCGGCACGTGCAGCGGCTTCGACCTCGGCATCGCTCGCATCGGGGCGTCCGTAACGGATGTTCTCGCGGATGGTGCCGTTGAACAGCCAGGTATCCTGCAGCACCATGGCAAACTCGCCGCGAAGTGCCGCGCGGTCCCAGTCGCGCACGTCGATGCCCTCGACGCGCAGTGAGCCGCCGTCCACATCGTAGAAGCGCTGCAGCAGCTTAATGAGCGTGGTCTTGCCAGCGCCGGTGGGGCCGACGATGGCGATGGTCTGGCCGGGCTGCGCCTCGCAGCTAAAGTCGTGGATGATGGTCTTGTCGGGCGTGTAGCCAAACTTGACATGGTCAAACTCCACGTGGCCGGGGCGCTTCTCGGGGATCTGCGCGTCGGCCTTCTGCTCCTCTTCGGGCGCAGCCAGGAACTCAAAGACGCGCTCGGTGGCAGCGGCCATCGACTGCATCGTGTTGCTCACGTTGCCCAGCTGCTGCACTGGCTGCGTAAAGTTGCGCACGTACTGGATAAAGCTCTGGATGTCGCCGGGCGTGGCATTGCCGGTCAGCGCGAGCTGCGCGCCCACTACGACAACGCCCACGTAACCCATGTTGCCCACCAGACTCATAAGCGGCATCATCAGGCCCGACAGGAACTGCGAGCGCCAGCCACTAATAAACAGGCGGTCGTTTTGACGGTCGAACTCCTCGATCGAAGCTTCGGCGCGGTCGAACACCTGAATGACGTTCTGGCCGGCAAAATCCTCCTCGATAATGCCGTTGACGGCGCCCAGAACCTGCTGCTGCTCGCGGAAGTACGGCTGCGAGAAGTGAATCATCACCATCAAGATAATCGCGGCGGCCGGCAGCGTGAGCACGGTGACGCCGGTGAGCGGCAGGCTGATCGAAAGCATCATGACGAGCACGCCGATAATCTGCGTGACGGACGTAATAAGCTGCGTCACGCTCTGGTTGAGCGACTGGCCGAGTGTATCGACGTCGTTGGTGATGCGGCTGAGCACGTCGCCCTTGCTGTGTCCGTTAAAGTAGCTCATCGGCACGACGGCGATCTTGGCGGTGATCTCCTTGCGCATGCGGTAGCAGATCTTTTGCGTGACACCGGTCATGAGCCAGCCCTGGATCAGGCTGCAGGCAGAGCTCGCCAGGTACAGGCAGAGCAAAAAGCCGAGTGTCTTGGCGATCCAGTTAAAGTCGACATCGCCGGTACCGTTGACCTTGGCAACCAGGCCCTCGAACAGCTTGGTCGTAACCTGACCGAGCACCTTGGGTCCCACAATATTAAAGATGACCGAGCACACGGCAAAGGCGACGGCGGCAAACACGGCAATCTTGTGCTGGCCGATATAGCCGAGCAGCTGCCTCATGGTGCCCTTAAAGTCCTTGGCCTTTTCGCCGCGACGCATGCCGCCCATGCGGCCCATGGGACCACGCTGGCGGGTGGGCTTGGGAATCTGAGTCTTGGTCTCGTCTGCCATTAGCGCTCGCCTCCTTCCATAACGGCTGCAATCTCTTCTTGGGTAAGCCCCAGCTCCTCGGCGGAAAGCTGCGACTGTGCGATCTCCAGGTACGCCGGGCAGCTGCGCAGCAGCTCCTCGTGCGTACCGGTGCCCACCACGTGGCCGTCGTCGAGCACGATGATCTGGTCGGCGTGCATGATGGTCGCGATGCGCTGGGCCACGACCACGAGCGCGGCGTCGGTAACGTTTTTGGCAAGCTCTTCGCGCAGGCGAGCGTCGGTCTTGTAGTCGAGGGCGCTAAACGAGTCATCGAACACCACGACCTCGGGCTTTTTGGCCAACGCGCGGGCGATGGCCAGGCGCTGGCGCTGACCGCCCGAAACATTGGAGCCGCCCTGGCTGATGGGGGAGTCGTAACCGCCCTCACGCTCGGCGATAAAGTCCTCGGCCTGTGCGATGCGCGCTGCCTGGTGCATGTCATCATCGCTCACCATGTCGCCGGCAAACTTGAGGTTGCTCTCGACAGTGCCCGAGAACAGGCGACCCTGCTGCGGGATGTAACCAATGCGGCGGCGCAGCTCGGAAAGGGTCATGTCACGCACGTCGATGCCGTCGAGCGAAATGCTACCGCCCGTGACGTCGTACAGGCGCGGAATCAACTGCACGAGCGTGGACTTGCCCGAGCCCGTGGAGCCAATGATGCCGAGCATCTGACCGGCGCGCGTAGTAAAGTTCACGCTGCTGATGACATCGGCGCGGGCATCGGGGTACTGGAAGCTCACGTCGCGGAAGGTGAGCTCACCGCGCGGCGCGCTGGCCGCGGGCAGTTTGGGCGAGACGGGGTCGTTGATGCTGGTGGGGCAAGTGATGACCTCTTCCACGCGCTCGGCTGCGACCTCGGCGCGGGGCAGGATAACCGAAACCATGGTGAGGATCATAAACGCCATGACGATCTGCATGGTGTAGGAGATAAACGCCATCATGTTGCCGACCTGCATCACGCCGTCGGACACGCCCTGCGCGCCAAACCAGACGATAAGCACGGTGATGCAGTTCATGACGAGCATCATGAGTGGCATCATAAAGCTCATGGCGCGGTTGGTGTAGAGCTGCGTGGTCATTAGGTCGAGCGAAGCCTTGTCAAAACGCTCGAGCTCATGCTCTTCGCGGTTGAACGAGCGGATGGGCATAAGGCCGTCGAGCAGCTCGCGGGCGGTAAGGTTCACGCGGTCCACAAAGCTCTGCATCTTTTTGAACTTGGGCATGGTGAGGCCCATGAGCACGCCGACAACGGCCGAAACCGCGATGATGGCCACAGCGATGGTCCACTCCAGGCCGGTGTGGTTGGCCAGGACGCGCATGACGGCGACGATGCCCATGACGGGGGCCATCAGACACATGCGGATAAACAGGGTTGCGGCCATCTGGATCTGCTGAATATCGTTGGTGCAGCGGGTAATGAGCGAGGCCTGGCTAAACTTGCCCACCTCGGCCGGCGAGAAGTGCATAACCTTGTTGAAGGTCTCGCGGCGCAGGTCGCGGGCGATGGAGCAGGCGGTGCGCGACGCCACGGCACCGGTCAGGATGGTGGCGACGAGCGACACCAGGCACAGGCCAAACATCGTGGTCGCCATGCGGCTCAGGTAGGCGTTCTGCACGTCGGCGGGGTCGATGCCCTGTGCCTTGTACTCGTCCTGCACATAGCTCACGGCGCGCTGGGTCACGATGGAGCCCGACATGGAGCCCATTTTGTCCGCCATTTGGTTGGCGCCCTCGACGAGCTTGCCCTGGTCGATTAGGCCGCCTTCAACGCCCAGGCGCAGGCTCTTCATGGTGATCTTACCGCCGTCGGCGTCGATCTGCTTTTGCATGTTCTGCGCCGCTGCGGCCTTCTGCTGCATCTCGGCGAGCTGCTCGGGCGTCATGGCAGCCATCTGCTCGGGGGTGGGCATGGCCTGGGCAGCGTTGTTGTCTTTCTCGCTGGACGAGCCCATCATGTCGCCCATGGAGTTGGCGTCAATGCCCTGGTTGAGCGAAAGGACGACAGTTTCGGGCAGGCTCATAATGTCGGCAATCTTGCCTCCATCGGCACGTTCTTCCTCGGTGCCCTTGTACGTTCGAATGCCGTTTTTGTCTGCCTTGCCAAACGCAGCCTCTACCGTCTTGACGTCTTTGGTGCTCATAAAGAGCTCAAGGTCATCGAGCGATTCGGCGCGAATGGTGTCGGGCACGGGCGAGGCGATGCCGCCTTGCTGCACGCCCACGTCGACGATGTCGCTCATATAGGTAGGCAGTGCCAGATCGGCGTTGCAGCTGATTACGATAAGTACGATAGCTGCGAACAGTGCCAGGACATGCTTTTTAAAGAGCTTGAGAATCCTCACTCGGCATCTCTCCTTTCTTGATTGCGGTCGATAATTTCGTTGGCACGTCTTAGAAGGCGCACCATCTCTTGGGTATCTGTTTCGCCGAGCTGCTCGAGGAAAGCCGCAGTGCGGGCCTCGAATTCCCGACGTTTGATTTCGAGATCCTGGAATCCCTTGTCGGTCACTATGACGTGTACGCGACGACGGTCAGTCTTTGAGTGCTCGCGCTCGACCCAGCCCTTGGCTTCGAGAGCGCGTAGGATATTGGCGATGCGGGCACTCGAGACCCAGGCGCGATCAGCGAGTTCGCTCGGCGTGAGCGAACCGCCGGCGAGTATGAGGGCGCGCATGACGGCCATCTCGCCGCCGAGGGCTTTGTCCGCAAAACGCGAAATGCGCTGATGCATGCTGCCGAACTCGGTAAGGAGCTGACGCCCAAGTTCACGGAAATCGGTATCTTCCACCGAAAACCCCTAACACTAGAAACTATTTTCGGTAAAAGATGATACCCTTGCACGCGTACCCTATGCGGTAGATTTTGGGACATGTCTAGAAAACTACCTTTAGGCGACCTCCGTACACCGTCGGTGCCAGCAAAGTTAGGGGCAGATCGTTAGGCATGTCCTAAAGCCTACTCAGAGGCACTTTACCCTGCTAAAGCTGGCATAACAGCTAGAGTGAACGTCGTACAAAGGCAAGGAAAAATACCGAACAAATCGGTGAACGGTAGTTGTTTGCGCTCGCATTTCCTGCGGATTTGTAAAAAACGCCCTTTTGATATAAAAAAAGAAACATATAACAGCCCAGATGGAGAGGGTGGCTATGTTATCCTTCTCAGACGGGTGAAATCTTGGGTTTTGGGTTGTAGTTCCAAGGTGGACAAACGTTTTTCCTGCACCAACGTGTGGTGAAGAACGGAAGAAGCCGGTAGTGCAAGCCGAAAATTCAAGAATTCAATAAGCAGCGGTGTGAGAGAGCGCCGCATTACACGTAACTAGGAGCGTGGTTACACAATGCAGGAGGCATGGGAAGGCTTCAAGGAAGGTATCTGGACGGGAGAGGTTGACGTCCGAGACTTCATCCAGAAGAACTACACCCCCTACGAGGGCGATGAGTCGTTCCTCGTAGGTCCGACCGAGCGTACCAAGGAGCTGTGGGGCGAGGTTCTCGACCTGCTGCTTAAGGAGCGCGAGCAGGGCGGTGTCCTCGATATGGACACCAAGACCGTTACGGGTATCGTGAGCCACCCCGCTGGCTACATCGATAACGCCCACCGCGAGAAGGAGACCATTGTCGGTCTCCAGACCGACAAGCCGCTCAAGCGCGCGCTGCACGTCAACGGTGGTATCCGCATCGCTTGTCAGGCTGCCAGCCAGCACGGCTATAAGGTCGACGAGAACGTTGTCGAGCGCTACACCTTCGAGCGTAAGACCCACAACGCTGGCGTCTTCGATGTTTACACTCCCGAGATGCGTGCTTGCCGCTCGGCTCACATCATCACCGGTCTGCCCGATGGCTATGGCCGCGGCCGCATCATCGGCGACTACCGTCGTGTTGCCCTGTACGGCGTCGACTACCTGATCAAGGACAAGGAGGCCCAGAAGGCTTCCACCCCGACGGTCATGACCGCCGACAACATCCGCGATCGTGAGGAGCTGCAGGAGCAGATCCGCGCCCTCGGCGAGCTCAAGATGATGGCCGAGACCTATGGTTTCGATATTTCCAACCCTGCTACCAACACGCAGGAGGCCATCCAGTGGATGTACTTCGCCTACCTCGCTGCCGTCAAGGAGCAGAACGGCGCTGCCATGTCCATCGGCCGTACCTCTACGTTCATCGACATCTACGCTGAGCGCGACCTTGCCAACGGTACCTTCACCGAGGAGCAGATCCAGGAGTTCGTGGATCACTTCATCATGAAGCTCCGCATGGTCAAGTTTGCCCGTACCCCCGAGTACCAGGCCCTGTTCACCGGCGATCCGCAGTGGGTCACCGAGTCCATCGGCGGCATGGGTGTTGACGGCCGTACGCTCGTTACCAAGATGAGCTACCGCTACCTGCACACGCTCGAGAACATGGGCACCAGCCCCGAGCCCAACATGACCGTTCTGTGGTCGACCCGTCTGCCCGAGAACTTCAAGAAGTTCTGCGCCAAGACTTCTGTCGCCAGCTCCTCGATCCAGTACGAGAACGACGACCTCATGCGCGTCTATCATGGCGACGACTACGGTATTGCCTGCTGCGTGTCCTCCATGCGCATCGGCAAGGAGATGCAGTTCTTCGGCGCTCGCGCCAACCTGGCCAAGTGCCTGCTGTACGCACTCAACGGTGGTGTTGACGAGGTCTCCAAGAAGCAGGTCGGCCCCAAGTATCGCGCCGTCGAGGGCGATACGCTCGATTACGACGACGTTGTGGCCAAGTACAACGACATGATGAAGTGGCTCGCTGGCGTGTACGTCAACTCGCTGAACATCATTCACTACATGCACGACAAGTACTGCTACGAGCGCATCCAGATGGCTCTGCACGACAAGCACGTGCACCGCTGGTTCGCTACGGGCATCGCTGGCCTTTCCGTCGTGGCTGACTCCCTGTCCGCCATCAAGTACGCCAAGGTCCACCCCGTCCGTGACGAGAACGGTATCATCGTCGACTTCGAGACCGAGGGCGAGTTCCCCAAGTACGGTAACGACGACGACCGCGTCGACCAGATCGCTCACGACGTTGTGCACCAGTTCATGGAGTACATCCGCATGAACGACACCTACCGCAACTCCGTGCCCACGACCTCGGTTCTGACCATTACCTCCAATGTCGTGTACGGTAAGAAGACCGGCTCCACGCCCGACGGCCGCAAGGCTGGCCAGCCGTTCGCCCCGGGTGCTAACCCCATGCACAAGCGCGATAGCCACGGCGCCATCGCTTCGCTGTCTTCGGTTTCCAAGCTCCCGTTCCGCGATGCTCAGGACGGCATCTCCAACACCTTCTCCATCATCCCGAGTGCGCTCGGCAAGGAGGACCAGGTGTTCTTTGGCGATATCGACCTTGATCAGCTGGGCGAGTAACTATTGTTAGTGCTATACTAACAATAACGATTACTGATTAGCGCGCCGGTTTCGGCCGGCGCCTATTAATCGAAGGAGACACATTATGAAGGTTTCTGAAGTTTCCGAGACTCAGGCCGATAACCTGGTCCACATGCTCGACGCTTACGCCGAGAAGGGTGGCCACCACCTGAACATCAACGTCTTCAACCGTGAGACGCTGCTCGACGCTCAGGCTCACCCCGAGAAGTACCCGCAGCTGACCATCCGCGTTTCCGGCTATGCCGTGAACTTCCACACGCTCACCAAGGAGCAGCAGGACGAGGTCATTGCGCGTACCTTCCACGACAAGTTCTAAAGGGACTCAACTCCCACCGGAGACCCGGTAAGGCCTACGCACTTTGCCTCTCAAACGTCCTCGCCGCTTCGCGGCTGCGGAATGTTTGCGAGACAAAGTGCTCCCGGCCTTGCCGGGTCTCCTGCGTTGTCGTCCTTTAGGGAACCACGCTAAATTAAATTGGTGTCCTCGGACATGCAAAGAGGCTCGCTGCGCCCTTCGTGCGGCGAGCCTCTTTGCGTCCTGACGCTCCTATTTGGCAAGGTGTCTTTTAGAATCCATTTTGCGCTCGGCCTC
>CABRFG010000028.1 GCA_902470095.1 uncultured Collinsella sp. | reverse complement strand
GTGGGAGGTGTTCGGATAAAGTCGATAATCAAGGCCGAGGCTGTGCTCAAAAACTTTTTTAAAATTCTCGGTTGACCGGAACGCGTCCTTGGTTATACTAATCAAGCCTTGAAACAAGGCACACCTCAAATGGCTGGGTAGCTCAGTTGGTAGAGCAGAGGACTGAAAATCCTCGTGTCAGGGGTTCGATTCCCTTCCCCGCCACCTTGAATTGACTAGGACCTCTACAAAGGGGTCCTTTTCTTTTATACAGCCCCCACATGGAATCGAACCCCGTGAGGGCGCGGAGCTGAGTAAACGCGTAAGCGTTTGCCAGCGCAGCTCGCAAGGCGCGTAAGCGCCGCAGCGGTCCGTCCGCGCAGCGCGCGGACGCGATTCCCTTCCCCGCCACCTTGAATTGACTAGGACCTCTGCAAAGGGGTCCTTTTCTTTTATCGAGGACTCTGCGGAAATTGCGTCCCGGAATTTGGCTTCAGAGTGGGATGCGTTTTCCGGCGCTTACTTCCGACGTGCGTGCACATCTCGGGCCCGCCCGCTCAGATATTCCTCCCGCTTTTGCGCCACTTTACAGACCGTTCGGTCGTCTGTCCGCACGCGCGGGTATACTCAAAACGATACTTTTCCTATGCAATACGATGCAGGCTCGGCCTGCACGATCCGAAGGGGGCAGTGATGGAGAGGATACTCGGCGTTAATCTCTCTGGCTGGTTTATTCCCGAGCCTTGGGTGACCCCGTCGCTATACGCGGCGACCGGTGCATCCAACGCGGCCGAGCTGCAGGAGGCCATGGGCACCGCCGCCTATAACGAGCGCATGCGCCGTCATTACGAGACGTTTGTGAGCGAGGACGATTTCCGTCGCATGGCGCAGATCGGTCTCAATGCCGTGCGTCTGCCGGTGCCCTGGTATGCCTTTGGCTCGCAGGAGTCCGATGCGTCCTACATCTCGGTTGTCGACTACATCGACCGTGCAATTGAGTGGGCTGCCAAGTACGACATCCGCGTGCTGCTTGATCTAGCAACTGTGCCCGGTGGCCAGGGCGATTCCAACGATTCGCCCGCCACGCCAGAGGCTGTTGCCGAGTGGCATTCGTCCACTAACGGCCGTCATGTCGCACTCGACGTGCTCGAGCGCTTGGCTGATCGCTACGGCGAGGCCGAGAGCCTGCTGGGCATTGAGCTGCTGGATACGCCGCAGATGAGTGTCCGCAAGAGCCTCTTCACCATGACGGATGGCATTCCTGCTCACTACCTGCGCAATTTCTATCGCGATGCCTACGAGCTCGTCCGTTCGTATATGCCCGAGGATAAGATCGTCGTCTTCTCGTCGTCGGGGCATCCCAGCGAGTGGAAGCATTTTATGCGCGGCGCCAAGTACAAGAACGTCTACATGGACCTTCACCTGTACCATTACCGCGACGAGCATGCGCTCGACATCACGAGCCCCCGCGGGCTGACGACGGCGATTTCGCGTAACAAGCGCGAGCTCAAAGAAGCGATTTCGACTGGGTTCCCCGTGCTGGTGGGCGAATGGTCGGGCGCGGCGATCTTTGCCAACTCGTCGGTTACGCCCGAGGGCCGCAATGCCTACGAGCGCGTGTTTATCGCCAACCAACTGGCTTCGTTTGCACCGGCTGCCGGTTGGTTCTTCCAAACGTGGAAGACCGAGAAGCGCATTGCAGCATGGGACGCCCGCGCGGCGCTCGGCACGCTCGAGCGCGGCATGATTGAATAGGTTGATATGACGCAAAACAGCGCCCATACGGGCAAACTCTATGTGGTCGGCACGCCCATCGGCAACCTGGGCGACCTGTCCCCACGCGTTGGCGAGGCCTTTGCCGCCGCCGATGCCATCTGCTGCGAAGACACGCGTGTGACGTCAAAGCTGCTGATGCATCTGGGCATTTCCAAGCCGCTTGTCCGTTGCGACGAGAATGTGATCGCCAGCCGCGCCACCGGCCTGGTCGACCGTCTGCTGGCGGGGGAGACCCTCGCCTTTGCCTCGGACGCCGGCATGCCGAGCGTGTCCGATCCCGGCCAGGCGCTGGTCGAGGCGGCGCGTGAGGCCGATGTGCCCGTCGAAGTTGTTCCCGGGCCCTCTGCTTGCGTCACGGCGCTCGTTTCGTCCGGCATTCCCTGCGAACATTTTTTCTTCGAGGGCTTTTTGGGCCGAAAGCACGGCGACCGCGTGCGTCGTTTGCAGCGCCTTGCCGTGGTTCCCGGCGCACTCATCTTCTACGAGTCTCCACATCGCATCGTGGCGACGCTCGAGGCCGTGGCAGAGGTTTTTCCCCAGCGTGAGGTTGCCGTCTGCCGCGAGCTCACCAAGCTGCACGAGGAAGTCTTGCGCGGGCCCGCTGCCCAGCTTGCTGAGGAGCTGCGTGCTCGCGGCGAGGTAAAGGGCGAGATTGCGCTGGTCATCGCGCCGCCGAGCGAGGATGAGGAGGCCGGTATCGTGCCGGTTGGCGCCGCGGCAGCGGATCCCGACGAGGCCCTGCGCGAGGATATCCGCGCCGCGCTCGAGGAGGGGGAGCCCGTGTCTGCGGTGGCCAAGCGCCTGTCTCAGAAGTATTCGCGCCGCAAGCGCGATGTCTATGCCATGGTGCTCGATATGCAATAGATGGAGGATATCCAGCCCTTGCGCTAGAATCATCCTCTGTATGCAACGTTTTTCTGGAGGACAAACCCCATGGATCAAAGCAAGCCTTCGTTCTTTATCACGACGCCCATCTACTACGTCAACGCCGATCCGCACCTGGGCACGGCTTATTCCACCATCATCGCCGACGTTCAGGCTCGCTATCGCCGCTCCGCCGGCTATAACGTCAAGTTCCTGACCGGCATGGACGAGCACGGCGAGAAGGTCGCCGAGGCCGCAGCCAAGCACAACATGACGCCTCAGGAGTGGACCGACAGCCAGGCTCCGCACTTCAAGGAGCTTTGGAACAAGCTCGAGATCTCCAACGATGACTTCATCCGCACCACCGAGCCGCGCCAGCACCATGCCGTGCAGTACCTGTGGGAGCGCATGAAGGAGTCCGGCTACCTGTATAAGGGCAGCTACGATGGCTGGTACTGTGTGCCCGACGAGACCTACTTCACCGATACGCAGGTCCAGAAGGGCGACGAGGAGTACGGCAGCGTCGGCCAGCACCTGTGCCCCGACTGCCACCGTCCGCTTGAGCGCGTGCAGGAGGAGTCCTACTTCTTTAAGCTTTCCGCCTTCCAGGACAAGCTGCTCAAGCTCTATGACGAGCACCCCGACTTTGTCGAGCCTGCGTTCCGTATGAATGAGGTACGCAGCTTTGTCGAGGGCGGCCTTAATGACCTTTCCGTGAGCCGTACGAGCTTTGACTGGGGCATCCAGGTCCCGTTTGACGAGGGTCACGTGACCTACGTGTGGTTCGATGCGCTGCTCAACTATATGACGGCCGTCGGCTACGGTGTCGACACCGATGAGGCGCGTGCCGAGCTGGCCTATCGCTGGCCCGCGCAGTTCCACATCGTGGGTAAGGACATCATCCGCTTCCACTGCGTCATTTGGCCCGCCATGCTCATGGCCATTGGCGAGGCCCTGCCCGAGCACGTCTTTGCCCACGGCTTCCTGACCGTGCGCAATGCCGAGACTGGCAAGGCCGAGAAGATGTCCAAGAGCCGCGGCAACGCCATCGCTCCGCAGGACGTTATCGACATGCTGGGCGTCGAGGGCTATCGCTACTACTTCATGACCGACGTCGTTCCCGGTACCGACGGTGCCATCAGCTTCGATCGCATGGAGCAGGTCTACAACGCCGACCTGGCCAACAGCTGGGGCAATCTGATTTCGCGTTCGCTCAACATGAGCGCAAAGTACTTTGACGGCTGCGCCCCGGCTAAACCGGCGTCTGCCGACGCGTTCGACAACCCGCTGGCAAAGATTGCCGATGGTCTGGTCGAGCGCTACATGACCAAGATGGACGTGCTCGATTACGGTGGAGCTAAGGACGAGGTCATGGAGCTCATCCACGCCGCCAACCACTACATCGAGGACTCCGAGCCTTGGGCGCTTGCCAAGGACGAGGCCAAGGCTGACGAACTGGCATTTGTGATCTACAACCTGCTCGAGGCCATTCGCATTGCTGCTCACCTGCTGATGCCGCTCATGCCCCAGACTTCTGTCGAGGCTCTGCGCCGTCTGTCCTGTGAGGGCGAGGCCGCGAGCGACGACCTCAAGGGCATTTGCACTTGGGGCCTGCTTGCCGGCGGTCAGCCCGTCGAGAAGGGCGATCCGCTGTTCCCGCGTCTGGCGTAGAGACCGCGCGAGCGCCATATCGGCAATTTGCTGTTTGGATGTAAGGGCATGGCCGCAACGGTCCATGCCCTTTCGTTTCAAGACGCCGCCATCATGCTAAGGAGGCAACTATGACAACTTCGCCTTTGGCTAACCCCACGGCAACAAGGGAGCTGCTGGAGGAGTTTGGCCTTGCGACCAAGCATCGCCTGGGCCAGAACTTCCTGATTGACAACCATGTGATTGAGCGCATCTGCGAGCTTGCCGAGCTCACGGGCGATGAGCGCGTGCTCGAGGTTGGCCCGGGCGTTGGTACGCTCACGCTTGCGCTGCTGCAGGAGGCGGCGTGCGTCACGTCAATCGAGGCCGACCCCGAGCTCGAGCCGGTGCTCGACGCCCATGCCGCCGACTATGCCAACTTCCGCTTTATCATGGGAGACGCGCTCAAGGTGGGTCCGGAGCAGATTGAGCAGGCTGCGGGCGGTGAGCCGACGGTGTTTGTCGCGAACCTGCCCTATAACGTGGCGGCGACGATCATCCTGCAGTTCTTCCAGACGATGCCGGCGCTCAAGCGTGCCGTCGTCATGGTGCAAAAGGAGGTTGCCGATCGCATTGCCGCAGTGCCGGGTAACAAGACCTATGGCGGCTATACGGCAAAGCTCGGCCTGTATGCGCAGGTGACGGGTCGCTTTGAGGTGCCGCCGCGCTGCTTTATGCCGGCGCCGCACGTGGACTCGGCTGTCGTGCGTATCGACCGTGTTGACGGCGTGGTGCCCGAAGGACTCGATCGCGAATTTGTGGCCCGCGTGATTGATGCTGCATTTGCTCAGCGCCGCAAGACCATCCGCAATTCTATGAGCGCCAACGGCTTTGCCAAGGACGTGCTCGATGTCGCCTTTGAGGCTTGCGGTATCGCACCCACCACGCGCGCCGAGACGCTTGATGTTGCCGACTTTGTCCGTCTGGCCCAGGAGCTAATCCATGATGCCTAATGCCGCACGCGTGACGTTTACCAAGAAAAAGAAGACGGTTGCCTGCCCCGTGCCCTTGGCACCGCTTGCCGACACGCATGCACATCTGCTTTCGTTTTGGGGCAAAGAAGTGCCCGAGACGCTCGTGCGCGCCAAAGCCGCGGGCGTCGACCTGTTGGTGACGATGCTCGACCCCATCGCTGACAAACGCAGCGTGACGGACTATAGCGACTGGCTCGTGCGCGAAATTCTGCCGATGCAGGATATCCCGCAGATCAAGTATCTTGCCGGCGTGCATCCGTATGGCGCGCCGGACTATACCGACGACGTTCACGCGCAGGTCGTTGCCGCACTCGATGATCCCTTATGCGCCGGTATTGGCGAAATCGGCCTGGACTACCACATGGACTATGACGACGATATCGCGCCGGCACCCCATAACGTGCAGATTGACTGCATGGCGCGCCAGCTCGAGCTTGCCGTGTGCCGTAACGTGCCGGTGGAGCTACATCTGCGTCACGAGGACACGGACCAGGAGCGTACCTCGCACGTGGACGCCTACAACGTGCTTCGTGAGGTGGGCGTGCCCCAGGCCGGTTGTGTGCTGCACTGCTTTGGCGAGGACCGCGCCACGATGGAGCGCTTTGTGGAGCTGGGCTGCTATATCGCCTATGGTGGTGCGGCCACCTTTAAGCGCAACGACGACGTGCGCGAGGCATTTGCGGCAACCCCACTCGATCGAATTTTGTTCGAGACGGATTGCCCGTATATGGCTCCGGAGCCCATCCGCGGTCTTGAATGCGAGCCCGCAATGATCTCCATTACGGCAAACACGCTGGTCAACGACCGTGTCGATCGTACCGGCGAGGATGCTGAGGCAATCGCGCGAGCAGCTTGGGAAAATGCCTGCAAACTTTTTCAAAAATAGTTCTTGCGTTCGCGATGGCGCTCCGTTATTCTAATTCCTGCACGCGGGCGTGGCGGAATTGGCAGACGCGTACGGTTCAGGTCCGTATGGGGGCAACCCCATGAAGGTTCAAGTCCTTTCGCCCGCACCATTGAATGAAAGAGCTCCCAGCAATGGGAGCTTTTTTGTTATGGGCCGTTTTTGGCAGATTTGACATATCGATTTCGCGCGGTAGATGCCCCTGCGGTCAAAAAGTGGCAAATATGAGTACTGACATGAAAATAGAGACATTTCATGAAGCCATTTTTGCTCATTTTACGCAACAGATGTACGCTAATTTGGCTCAACCTTGAGACAAAATGAAGTAATTTCGATAGACCTCGGGTTCAACGAGGCGATTTTGACCCAAATACGCTGTTACTAAACTGGTAACAGTACTCATATTTGGCCTTTTTTGACCACGGGTCCTCTTGTTGGTGTCACACGGCTGCTTCGTGCGGGTATCCTAATGCCAACGTGTGCCTATCAGAGGAGAGACCATGCTGTTGTCCGGTATCATCGCCGCCCTTACCAGCCTTTTGATCCCCATCATCATTCTGTTGCTGCTGCTTCCCAGCGCCTGCTATGTCGTTGAACAGCAGCATGCTGTGATCATCGAACGCTTAGGCAAGTTCAACCGCATCGTCAACGCGGGCTTCCACATGAAGGTACCCGTGATTGACCGCAAAGCCGCCACGGTGAGCCTGCGAACCATGAAAAACGGTTTTGGTATCGACGTTAAGACTCAGGACAATGTGACCATCGGCCTTGAGGTCTCTGCTCAGTACCACGTGAGCTATGACATGGGCGCCGGCCCGGCAGATTCGGGCATCTACAAGAGCTACTATATGCTGCAGGAGCCCGTCGACCAGATGCGTGACTTCATCACCGACGCCCTGCGCTCTTCGATTCCCGTCTACACACTCGATGAGGTCTTTGCCAAGAAGGATGACATCGCCAAGGATGTCAACGCTACCGTTTCCGAGCAGATGGCCGCCTACGGCTTCACCCTCGTGTCGACGCTCATCACCAAAATCGCGCTGCCGACCGAGGTCGAGAACTCCATGAACGACATCAATGTCGCCCAGCGAAAGCGCGCTGCCGCGCAGGAGCTCGCCGAGGCCGACCGCATCAAGCGCGTCACCGAGGCGACCGCCGAGGCTGAGGCGATGGAAAAGGCGGGCGAGGGCATCGCCAACCAGCGCAAGGCCATCGCGCTGGGCATCAAAGATTCGCTCGAGATCATCCAGGAGACGGGTGTCGGCAATGACGAGGCCAACCAACTGTTCATGTTTACGCAGTGGTCCGAGATGATGACGGAGTTCGCTCGCACGGGTAAAACCTCGACGGTCGTGTTGCCGAGCGACTTTTCGCAGTCGGCCTCGATGTTCGAGCAGATGCTGGCTGCCGGTAAGGTTCAGAACGAGTCAAAGGAGTAGACACGCGTGAAATACACCGTCGTTTGTGTCGGTAAGCTCAAGGAGCGCTTTTGGAAGGACGCCTGCGCTGAGTACACCAAGCGCCTGGGTGCCTATGCCAAGGTTGATATCCGCGAGGTGGCCGATATCGACCCGGCTAAGGCGGGCGGCGTGGATGCCGCGCGCGACAAGGAGGGGGCGGCGATTCTTGCTGCCTTGCCGTCTCGAGCGCATGTGATCCTGCTGGCCATTGAGGGCAAAGAGCGCTCGAGCGAGGAGTTTTCGGCGCGGCTCGATGATCTTATGCTGCGTGGTAACAGCGACATCGCCTTTGTGATTGGCGGATCGGACGGCGTGAGCGATGACGTGCGCGCCCGCGCCGACGAGATGCTCAGCTTTGGACGCATTACCTTGCCGCATAACCTGGCGCGCGTGGTGCTGCTGGAGCAAATCTACCGCGCCTGCAAGATCAGTCGTGGCGAGCCGTATCACAAATAGGTCGGCAATACGAAACAATGGCGTGGGACAATACCTTTCGTTTTGAGGAATGTGTCTGAAAGGACTATGCGATATGAAGATTGGATTTGTCGGTTTTGGCAATATGGCGAGCGCTATGGCCGATGGCTGGATCGCTGCCGGTGTAGCTGCGAGCGACATGTGCGCCTGCGCGGGTCGCTACGACGCACTGGTTGAGCGCTGCGAGGCGCGCGGCATGGTCGCCTGCCACGATGCCGCCGAGGTTGTCGCCGCATCCGATATCGTGGTCGCTGCGGTCAAACCGTACATGATCGAGAAGATATTCGCCCCGCTCAAGGATGCTCTTGCCAAAAAGGTCGTTCTGTCGGTTGCCTGGACCTGGGACAGTGCCAAGTGGGAGCAGGTCCTGCCGGGCGTCGCGCATATCTCGACGGTGCCCAACACACCGGTTTCGGTGGGCGAGGGCGTCATCGCTTGCGAGAAGGCTTCCACGCTTAGTGATGAGCAGAGCGCAGTGGTGCTTGACCTGCTTGGCAAGCTCGGTGCGGTGGTCGAGCTCGATACGAGCCTGCTGTTTGTGGGCGGCACGGTGGGTGGTTGCGCTCCGGCATTTGTCGCTATGGCAATCGAGGCCCTGAGCGATGCAGCGGTCAAGCACGGTATCCCGCGTGCCGATGCCTATCGCATTGTGAGCCAGATGGTGCTGGGTACGGCAAAGCTGCAGCTTGCAACTGGCCAGCATCCTGCGGCGATGAAGGATGCCGTATGCTCGCCCGGTGGCGCCACCATCAAGGGCGTCGTTGCGCTCGAGGACGCCGGCATGCGCAGCGCCCTGGTCAAGGCAATCGACGCAACTCTCCAGTAAAACCTGCCATTTAGGGACAGGTTTATTTTGGCAGGTTTTTCCTGCGGTTTTGTCGTATGTGCGAAAAGCGCCCCGCAACTGGCTCAATTCCAGTTGCGGGGCGCTTGCGTTTGCCCAGATAAAACCGACCAAAATAAACCTGTCCCTTTTTGGCAGGTTAGTCCCAGAAGCTGTCTTCCTCATCCTCGGACTTGGGTCCGCGGTCGACGTACATCTTATGGGTACGCTTCTCCATTACAAAGGCAAGAATCGCAAATAACAGGATGCCGCCGGCGAAAAGGATGGCAAAACCGGTGCGGGTGCCAAACAAAAAGGAAAAAACTGCGTCCATTGGGTGCCTTCTTGCGTAGTTGAGTTGGGTCGTAAACGCTCATAAGTATATACTTGCCCATACATGTACAAGGTTGCAACCTAAATGGAATGTATATCGCCGGAGGATCTAATGCTTGATATCAAGTTTGTTCGCGAGAACCCCGATGCCATCGATGTCGCCATGGCTAACCGCCAGACGTCTTGGGATCGCGAGAAGTTCTTTGAGCTCGACGACGAGCGCCGTGCCGTCATCACCGAGGTCGAGGAGCTCCAGGCTACGCGTAATGCCGAGTCCAAGAAGATCGGCGCCCTGATGAAGGAGGGCAAGAAGGACGAGGCCGAGGCTGCCAAGGAGGCCGTGCGCGCCGTCAACGAGAAGATTGACGGTCTGGCCGAGCGTCGTACCGCCCTCGAGCAGGAGCAGTACGACTTCATGGCTCACCTGCCCAACATTCCGTGCGAGGCCACCCCGTACGGCAAGGACGAGGACGAGAACATCGAGCGTCGCCGCTGGGGCACCCCGCGCGAGTTCGACTTCGACTTTAAGCCGCACTGGGATCTGGGCACCGATCTGGACATCCTCGACTTCGAGCGTGGCAACAAGCTCTCCGGCAGCCGCTTTACCGTTCTCGGTGGCGCCGGCGCCCGCCTGGAGCGTGCCCTCATCAACTTCTTCCTCGATACGCACACCAGCCGTGGTTTTAAGGAGTGGTGGCCGCCCATCGTCGTCAAGCGTCAGACCATGTTCGGCACGGGCCAGCTGCCCAAGTTCGAGGACGACGCCTACCACGTCTCGGGCGACAACTTCCTGATCCCCACCGCCGAGGTCGTGCTCACCAACCTGCACGCCGGCGAGGTCCTCGACGCCGACACCCTGCCGCGCCGCTACACCGCCTTCACCCCCTGCTTCCGCGAGGAGGCCGGTTCCGCCGGTCGCGACACCCGCGGCATCATCCGTCAGCACGAGTTCGACAAGGTCGAGATGGTCAAGTTCGCTAAGCCGGAGGAGTCCGACGAGGAGCTCGAGAGCATGACCGCCGAGGCCGAGTACCTGCTGCAGCAACTGGGCCTTCCGTATCGCGTGATTAGCCTGTGCACCGGCGACTTGGGCTTCTCTGCCCGTCAGACCTACGACGTCGAGGTCTGGCTGCCGAGCTACAACGCCTACAAGGAGATCAGCTCCTGCTCCAACTGCGGTGACTTCCAGGCTCGCCGCGCCAACATCAAGTATCGCGACCCCGAGAACTTCAAGGGTTCGCGCTACCTGCACACTCTCAACGGTTCCGGCCTGCCGGCCGGCCGCACCATGGCCGCCATTCTGGAGAACTACCAGAACGCCGACGGCACCATCACGATCCCCGAGGTCCTGCGTCCTTACATGGGCGGTCTCGAGAAGATCGAGCCGGTCGCGTAACTTGGCTGCATAGGGGATATGCAAGGGCGCTCCTTCGGGGGCGCCCTATTTCGTGCGCAGGTCCATACCATGCCGTGCGGACAGCTCAATAGAAAACACACGAACAACTGTTCTGTATACAGCTATCTACCTGCTATGCTTTTGCTAAATAAGAGCGAGAGAAAGGGGACGCGATGGAGCTGTTTGATGATCGGGTGGTTTTGTTTGAGAGCGACGAGGGCGGGGAGTACCTGCTTGTAACGTGTGAGCCGTCTGGCATGGGCGGCCTGGTGGTTCAGCAGACGAGTGAGGGTCCGTTGACACAATGGTGCTTTGAGGAGTCGCCGCATGTGGTCGAGACCTTTGTGACGCACGAGGGGCTTGTGGCGCTGGAGAATTTCTATGGGGTCCGGACATCTAACCAGGTTGCGCGCATGCTGAGCATCTCGTTTGCCGATTATGACTGTGCCCAGCGGGTGAGATCGCTCCTGAGGGAACTTGATGTCAAGTTTGACGTGATCGAAAAGCCAATCGATCGTATGGGGAACGGCGGTATATGCGGAGCAGCATGACAAAACTGCGTTTCACAAAAAAGTTTGAGATTGTGCTTGACTCCAATAAGCTAAAGTGGTTTTATATGTCTTGCGCTGCGGCGTTACCTCAGCTGGATAGAGGGTCTGACTACGAATCAGAACGTCATAGGTTCGAATCCTATACGCCGCACCATTTGAGATTAAAGCTCCCGGCGACGGGGGCTTTTCTTTTACGTAAGCACCGCATGGATTCGAACCTCGGTCGAGGCGCGGGCGTAAAGAAAACGCGGAGCGTTTTTAGCCCGCGGGCGAGCGCGCCGGCAGGCGGGCGAAGCCGGTGCGGATCCGCGCAGCGGATGCGCGGAATCCTATACGCCGCACCAATTGAACTTGAAGCCTCCGTGAACGGGGGCTTTTCTTTTTTGGAAACCATGCATGGATTCGAACCTCGGTCGAAGCGCGGGCGTCTTAATCATCACTTCGTAAAATTTTTCCAAATTGTCGCTTGACCCATCGAGGGGTCACGTGCATAATAATCCCTGCGTTGCGGCGTTACCTCAGCTGGATAGAGGGTCTGACTACGAATCAGAACGTCATAGGTTCGAATCCTATACGCCGCACCAATTGATTTTAAAGCTCCCGGCAACGGGAGCTTTTCTTATATCGCGATGCGTCGAAGATCGCATCAAGTGGTCAAAAATGAGTAAAAATCAAATTCAATAACTTTTTTCGAAAATTGCTTGACCTTTATTCAGTCGATGTGCATAATAATCAACAAGTCGCGGCGTTACCTCAGCTGGATAGAGGGTCTGACTACGAATCAGAACGTCATAGGTTCGAATCCTATACGCCGCACCATTTGAGATTAAAGCTCCCGGCGACGGGGGCTTTTCTTTTACGTAAGCACCGCATGGATTCGAACCTCGGTCGAGGCGCGGGCGTAAAGAAAACGCGGAGCGTTTTTAGCCCGCGGGCGAGCGCGCCGGCAGGCGGGCGAAGCCGGTGCGGATCCGCGCAGCGGATGCGCGGAATCCTATACGCCGCACCATTTGAGATTAAAGCTCCCGGCAACGGGGGCTTTTCTTTTGCGCCAGCTTGAGTGCTTTCGTCCAAAGGGACGATTTCCTGTCGACTCGTGTAAGATTCCGAGTAGATGTCGCGACTTATTCGCGACCACTCCTTCTTCAAGCGACCGATCAGGGTGATATTTCGTGGCAGAGCGTCCGACATACAAGCTCAGGTTTCTCGATCCCAAGAAGCGCTTTCCGGCGATGCCCGAGCAGCCTGCGGGACGCTCATATGGCGTGGTCTGGAAACTCTTTGGCGAGGATCAGCATGAATCTTGTTATGTCGTCGAATTCGTTGGCAAAAGTCATGTGTCGCTTTTGGGCTACGTAAGCGTTTCGGGTGAGGTGTACAAGGTGGACCGCCCCGTTAGCGAGGCTCCGCTGCCCAACGATCCCGACATGGAACTAGTCCTTGATGAGTCGGATTCCAGTATTGGTGAGATTATGGTAAGGGAAGCCAACGGTGCAATGCGCGCGTGTGCGCAAGCTGCCGGCTCTCCCGAAGGCCCCATGCGCGAGCAGTCCGACCACGAGACATGGAATTCGACCCGCTCCCTTCCTTACGGCGAGTTCATGGCATCGATGTTCCTGCGCTACGTGATATTCGCTGACTCCGAAAATGCCATTGCGAGCACGGCGGACGCCGCCGGACTCGACGAGGGTATGCAAAATGTTATCGACAAGATCAAGCTCGTAAAGTTGCCCGAGCCGGTCGAGGTGTTTTTGGGCTTTAGCACGGCACCGCTCCCTGATGCTATCGAGACGCTGCTTTACCGCGTTGACCATGCTGAGAATCCGAGCGGTATCGAGCGCTATGCCGCTGCCCTTATGAGTGAAATTGACTTGCCCCGTCTGCGCACCATCGCTGCCAAGTCCGAGATGAGCCTGGCTCGCATTGATCGTTCAAAGCTTTTCTATCTCAATTTTGATCGTAGCCTGCTGGACCAGGACGAGATTGACATGCTGCTTGCCATAGAGTGCCGTCTCAACCGCCTCTCCGGCATCCTTGAGCGCATCGGGGCCGGATTGGTCCCTGCGGCATCCTCGCCGAGCCTTGAGGGCTGCGCGCTCTTTGATGCGTGGCATATCGCCAAGACGACCAACGATGTTCCCCGACTGCTCGATACGGCCTCGAGCGATAACCCGTGGGCCAAACCGGGAACGGTTTCGTGCCAGCCGGGCGGTGAGTGGGATGTGCGTACCCGCTTCGCGCGTATTGTCGAGGCGCTTAACGTGGTCACAAGGCTCGACTATACCTATCGGGCAAACGTCGCCGAGGGGATTATGCTCGTTCGGTTTGGGCAGTCTGTCGTGGACGCCATGCCGCAACGTGAATACGACGCTCAAGATGACGCCTGGCGCGAGCTGGACGAGGACACGCGCGCGATCTGGGCCGCGGAGCACGATGCGCGCGTGGCACTCACGCTTGCGGCAGCGTGTTTTGCCGCGGGCACCTGCATCACGCGCTGCTATGTGCAGATTGCTGCTCCCGACAGTGAGCAGGGCGAGCGCGTTGTTGCAACGTATTTCTTTGGGCGCGCGGCCTATCTGGCCGATTGCGTGCCTGTCGCCAAGGATCTTGAGAGCATGGACATGGACGATATGCCGTGCAAGCGTGTGCTTGAGGCGTATGAGTCAACCGCTCCGGAGACGATTGAGCCTGCGGAGGTTCATGCTCGTCCGCGTGATGACCATCGCACGCTGCCGCCGGCGCTGCGCGATCTGCTACTTGCCGATACGGCTGACGAGTTGGAGGTCATGGAAGAGGACGACGACCCATACGTGGCCCGTGTTGTTGAATTGCGCGAGCAGGCAAAAGTTGACCGTACAGGTGCTTTTGAAGGCTTTTCCCGTCTTGTCGAGGAGTTGGAGGCTAAGTGTGCCGTCGCCGAGCTTTTGGCGACAGGTCCGGTTCAAACGCAGTTTTGCGATAACCAGCTGGTGCGCATGGTGCTACCGGTGTTGGAAGAAGACCGCTCTGTGCGAATCCTTCGTGCGCCCGATGCGCTGTACTTTGCCCAGCACGAGATCTGCAGCTTTTACGCCGAGCAAGAGGACTTTGAACGAGCGCTGCCCGAGGTGCGTCATCTTTACGATCTGGCGCGCTCGTCCATGCAATCGCACTTTGCGCTCATCAACGTGCTTGCGCGTCTGGAGCGCTTTGACGAGATTATCGAGGTGGCGCGCCACGGCCTACGTATTGCCAGCGATCGTTCTGCAATCGGCTACCTGTTCTATCGCTTGGCGTTTGCCTATTGGAATTGCGATCAGCTCGATCTGGCGCTGGCTTGTTACCGTCTGGTGCCGCGCGGCGAGGAGTCGGGCAGCAGCGCGCTGGAAGAAATGCAGGGCCTTATGAACGAGATGGGCGTCAGCGAGCCTCCGACGTTCGAGGAAGCGGTCGAGACCATCCGCAAGGCTGGACTCGAGCTGCCGCCAGTGTCCGCCGTGACGAATCAGCTGGCAGATGCCGCTGTGCAACTGGTCGACAACGGCTTCTTTTTCCTGGCACGCGGTTGCATCTTCCAAATGTGGCGCACCATGGGCAACGACGAGCTCGGCTCCCTCAACCGCTCGCTGGGGTAGGCGAAGCTTCCAAGGAGGAAAGGATGCTAGGCAATTAGAAAATTTCCTCTTGCCCATCCTTGGCTGTTTGGTTACTATAGAACGGCTGTTACGGAGAGCTGACCGAGAGGCCGAAGGTGCTCGCCTGCTAAGCGAGTATGCCCCAAAAGGGCATCTGGGGTTCGAATCCCCAGCTCTCCGCCAGTATGACTTGAAAGAAGGGTCCCATTTGGGGTCCTTTTTTAGTTGAACCACGTTAGCTGGGGATTCGAACCCGAAAGGGCACGGGCGTTAAGCAAACGCGAAAGCGTTTGTAGCCCGTGGGCGAAAAGCCGCCAGGCTTTGAAGCCGGAGGGCATGCGTAGCATGCCCGGACATCCCCAGCTCTCCGCCAGTTTAACTTTAAAGAAGGGTCCCATCGGGGGCCCTTTTTTATTATCGAGAAAGGGCGCTGGGGATTCGAACCCTCAAAAAAAGGAGGCATCCTTTCGGACACCTCCTTTCAGCGAGTGTATTGTTCTTCGACCTTACACCTCGGGTGCCTTGGCTACGGTCTCGCTCTCTGCCGCAAGTGGGCGGTTGTCGATGCGGCGGCCCAAGCGGTCGAGCTTCACGAGGAGCCATTCAATGGGATTCGGCCCTGTGCCTTCCTCGTCGGCAACCAGGTCCATGACGGCGACCTTGGTGCCGTCCTGCTTGAGCGTAACGCTGCCTACCTTGTCGCCAACATGCACCGTGCCCGAAAGGTCATCGTAGCTAACTTTTTCGGTCACTTCGCCGGCGAGTGAGAACACCGTTGCCTGTGCGGCGGGGTCGGCGAGCGTGGCGTCGATCGTCTTGTCCGTCCAATCCGTCTGGCTAATGCGTGCCATAAGCGGGTTGCCGTTGGCGGTCTTTTCCTGCGTGTTGGCGATCGCGACCGTGACCTTGTGGCCGTAGTACCAATTGGCAAGGGTTGCGGTATCGGTAAAGCGCTGGTCGGTGGTGGTGGAGTTCAAAACGACGGTGTAGATCTCGTCGCCATCGCGGTTGTAGGCACCCGTAAAACAATAGCCCGCGTCGTCGGTGGTGCCGGTCTTGCCGCCGATGTTGCCATCTTGGCCCAGCAAATAGTTATGCGTGTCCATGGAATGCGAATGGTCGGTGCCGTCGGCGCCCGTGACCTCGATCCAGGATTCCTCGCTCGCTACGACCTCGCGGATCGTGTCGTTTTTCATGGCCTCCTGCATCATCAGCGCTACGTCGTGTGCGGTTGAGTGCATATCGCCAGCCCACTCATCAAAGTCCAGACCATGCGGGTTTTCAAAAAGCGTACCGGTGCAGCCGAGCTTCTTAGCGCGCTCGTTCATGGCCTTCACAAATGTGGCCTCGGCGTCTTTGGTCTTAGGGTCGATCTTCTTGCCCACATATTCGGCGAGCACGATGGCGGCGTCGTTGCCCGAGGGAATCATCAGGCCGCGCAGCGCCTGCTCCACGGTAAGCTCGTCGCCTTCGAGCAAGCCGGCGGTCGAATTACCCACGGTGGCTGCGGCGTTGCTCACCGTGACCTTCTCGTCCATCTTGCAATTCTCGACGGTTAGGATTGCGGTCATGACCTTGGTGATCGAGGCAATCTTGACCTGCTCATCGGCGCCGCGCCCATAGTAGACGGTGCCGTCTTTGCCCATGACGAGGGCATTGGTCGCATCGATATCGGGCAGGTTTTCGGCCGTGATGCCGCGCGCATCGGCGGTTTTGCCGCAAACATTGTCGGTCGTGAGCACTTGGGCGCCGGCGACGGTGGGCGCGCCAGCGGCAAGGGCGATAGCGCAGACAAAGCCGGCGGCAAGCTGGGCTGAGCGCTTTGCAAAAGAGGTGAGGGACTTCACAGATTTCGCTTTCGACGGGATGGTCTCTTCTGGAACTAGAGTATATCGTTTGCCGGCGTCGGTGATCATCGCGTGCGTGCGTGGCCCACATCCGCGCCCGAACGGGCACAAGGGTGCTTAAGACCGACTTAATCACCCACGCTTGTTGTGTGTGGCGTGCGTCGCCTCGGGCATAATGGGGCGCGAGAGGAGCACGCATGAACGAGCGCATTTTGGTAGTTGATGACGAGAAGGCCATCGCCGACTTGGTTGGCATCTACCTTACAAAAGAGGGCTTTGATGTCCAGATTGCCTATAGCGGGGCCGATGCTGCCAAGGCGATTATGGAGCAGGAGTTCGATCTGGCGCTGCTGGACGTCATGCTGCCCGATATCGATGGGTTTGAGCTGCTGCGTACGATCCGTTCCAGCCATACCTATCCCGTGATCATGCTGACGGCGCGCGATGCCCAGCAAGACAAGATCGGGGGCCTTTCGCTTGGCGCGGACGATTACGTGGTTAAGCCGTTCCGTCCGCTGGAGCTCATCGCGCGCGTGCACGCTCAGCTTCGTCGCTACACCAGCTACGGTAGCCGTGCACAGGCGGCCGAGTCGCCGACCATTCAGCTCGACGGCTTGGAGATCAACCGCGACGCTCGTTCCGTGACAGTGGACGGTTCGCCGGTTCGCCTCACGCCCACCGAGTATTCAATCTTGCTGTATTTGGTCGAGCATCGCGGCAGCGTGGTGGCCGTGGAGGACCTGTTTCGCGCGGTGTGGAACGAGGACTTTATGCCCGGCTCCAACAATACGGTGATGGTGCACATTCGCCACTTGCGCGAAAAGATCGGCGACGACGCACAAAAGCCACGCTTTATCAAAAACGTCTGGGACGTCGGCTACATCATCGAATAACGCTTTTCGCTTGTGAGGATCTTGATATGACAAAAGACGATAGGCAAGCGTTCGAGGTGCCCGATCGGCTCTTTGAATACGTGAGGTCGGTCGTCGACAATCGCGCGCTTGCAACGGTGCTGCTCTTTTTGCTGAGCCTGCTGCTGATTGGCATCGATAACATCGCTGGAATCTTGGCGGTGCTGCTTGTCGGCTTTTTGCTGATCGATCGATTTGAGATCGTGCGCCGCTGCATGGTGATTGGCGGCGCCGCGTGGGCCATGACGTTGGCGATTGGCGCCATGGCGCTCGGCGGCATCGAAGGGCCGGTGTTGTTCGATGCCGGCTTTGTATTCAACATGCTTGGCTTTGTGCTGGCGCTTGCCGCGTGCGTGCTGTTCTTGTGCGGCCGCGCCCTGTACTACCAGGGCTACGAGCAGGGCGAGCAGCATGCCGATTGTGTGCTGGCTGCTCGTATTCAAGATCGCCTGATCGATCACCCCGACACCTGGGACAACATCGACGGCGACTTCTTGGAGGTCGAGGGCGCCCTTAACCGCGTGCGTGACCGTGAGCGCAAGGTGCAACAGGCCTTGCGTGACGAATCTCATCGCAAGGACGATCTGGTCACGTACTTGGCACATGACCTACGCACCCCGCTTGCCAGTGTGGTGGGCTATCTTTCGCTGCTGCAAGAGGCTCCTGAGCTGCTGGTTGAGCAACGTGCGCACTTTACGGGCGTGGCTCTCGACAAAGCGCACCGGCTCGATGCGCTCATCGAAGAGTTCTTCGATATCACGCGCTTTGACTTCCACGATATCGTGCTCACGCGCGGCTATGTTGATCTGGGGTTGCTGCTGGCTCAGGTGGCTGACGAGTTCTATCCCATCCTCAACGAGCAGCATAAGGAAGCCCAAGTTGATATTCGCGAGGACCTGACGGTGCTCGTGGATGGCGACAAGATGGCTCGCGTGTTCAACAACATCATGAAAAACGCCGTTGCCTATAGCTATGAGGGCTCGACCATCACGATCGAGGCCAGACGCCGGGACGGCGGTGGCGTGCGCGTGCGCTTTATCAATCAGGGCGATCCCATCCCTGAGGCAAAGCTCAAGGTGATCTTTGAGAAGTTCTATCGCCTGGATGCGGCGCGTGCGACCAATCGCGGCGGCGCTGGACTGGGGCTTGCCATCGCCAAGGAGATCGTATGCGCGCACGGCGGTACCGTTGCATGTGAATCGACGCCCGAACACACGATATTCACCATCGAGCTGCCCGCCGCATAGCCAGTGTGCCCTTACAAACACTTGACAATGCGCTCACGTGCATATGAGCCGCGATTCCTACTATCGATACTGCTGAATTGATATCGATGTGGAGGTATGCGGTATGACGGCTGCTGCGGCTGTGGAGCCCACGGAGCTTGAAGAACTCATGAAAGCGCAGGCCGAGGCCGCGCGCGAGCGCGAGGTTGGGGATGCGACTCGCCCCACGGCAGAGGATCTTGCCGCCTCGCCGACGCGCATCGATGTCGAGGGCCTCGACCTGTTCTATGGCGACCATCATGCGCTCAAGGACGTGAATATCAAGATCCGCGACAAGCAGATCACCTCGTTCATCGGTCCATCGGGCTGCGGCAAGTCGACGTTGCTGCGCTGCTTTAACCGCATGAACGACGGCATCAAGGATTGCCGCATCGAGGGCAAGATTGCGCTCGATGGTCAAGATATCCTGGGCGATTACGACATTTGCCGCCTTCGCCAGCGCGTGGGCATGGTGTTCCAGCGCCCCAACCCGTTTCCCATGAGCATCTACGACAACGTCGCGTATGGTCCGCGCGGCATGGGTGTGCGCGATCGCGCTGTGCTGGATGAGCTGGTCGAGGACTCCCTTCGTCGTGCTGCGCTATGGGATGAGGTCAAGGACAAGCTCAAAGAGTCGGGCCTGGGTCTTTCGGGTGGACAGCAGCAGCGCCTGTGCATCGCCCGCGCGCTTGCCGTGCAGCCCGACATTCTGCTGATGGACGAGCCGACCTCGGCACTCGACCCCGTGTCGACGCTGGTGGTTGAGCAGCTGGCCTGCGAGCTCAAGGAGGTCTGTACGCTCGTGGTCGTTACGCACAATATGCAGCAGGCGGCGCGTATCTCCGACTCGGTCGCGTTTTTCTTGCTGGGTGAGTTGGTGGAGCACGCGCCCACCGCGCAACTCTTCAAGAATCCGACCGATCCGCGCACGGCGGATTATTTGACGGGACGTTTTGGCTGATACCATCTAGTAAAGGTACCTTTAGGGTTAAGATGCGGTCATGCCGGCCGCAAAGGGGTTCAACATGATCTATTACGTCGAGGACGATGACAACATCAGGGATTTGACGGTCTATGCGCTGCGCAAGCAGGGGATTGAGGCCGAAGGCTTTTCGTGCGACGGTGAGTTTAAGGCTGCCGTGGCGCGACGGGTACCCGATGCCGTCCTGCTCGACATCATGCTGCCCGATACCGATGGCTTGGCGATTATGCGTCGACTGCGTGCCGATCGCCTGACGGCGACGGTGCCCATCATGATGCTTACCGCCAAGGATACCGAGCTCGACAAGGTGATGGCGCTCGATGGCGGTGCCGACGATTACCTGACTAAGCCGTTTTCGCTCATGGAGCTTGCGAGCCGCTGCCGCGCACTGCTGCGTCGCGGCGGCATGGTCAAGCAGGCGAGCGATGTGCTCAGCGTGGGCGACATCGTGCTCTCGCCCAGCCATCGCGAGGTGACCGTTGCCGGCGAGCCGCTTAAGCTCACCCTGCGCGAGTTCGACCTGCTCGAGTACCTCATGCGCAAGCCCGGCGTGGTTTTTACCCGCGAGTCGTTGCTGCAGAGCGTGTGGGGCTGGGACTTCGACGGCGGTTCGCGCACCGTTGACGTGCACGTGCAGACGCTTCGCCAAAAACTGGGCGAGCATGCCAGCGCCATCGAGACCGTGCGCGGCGTGGGCTACCGCTTGGCCGAGCCTTCTGCCGGTGATGGTGCCGAAGGTGACGACACCGCGGCCACCGCATCGGAGGAGTAACCCGTGGTCTTCGCCCCCCAGGGAAAACATACGCTGTCGCACCGCGTTTTTGTGACGATCTTTGTCTGCGCCATGGCGGTTATCGCGGCGTTTACGGTGCTGGGTGCGTTCTTTGTGCAAAACACCTTGGCGGATGCCACGAGTGCCAACCTGGCGCAGGAAACCGAGCTCATTGCTGCCGCCCTCGACGAGCAGCAGGAGCCCATCCCGTTCTTGCGTAGCCTCGATCGAGAGGACTTGCGCATCACGCTGATTAACAAGGATGGATCGGTTGCCTACGACAACGAGGCGTCGCCTTCCACACTGCCCAACCATGGCGATCGCCCCGAGGTCATCGAGGCCTTTGAGAGTGGTTCGGGTTCCGCGGAGCGCGCAAGCTCTACGCTCGACGAGATTATGCTGTATCGCGCCGTCGCCCTTGATAACGGCCAGGTTGTCCGCTTGGCGCAGGCCCAGCCTGGCGTTGCGGCGATTTTGCTGTCGATGGTGGCGCCGATGCTGCTTATCGCAGCAGCGGGTGCGGTACTCTCGTTTTTTATGGCGCGCCGCGAGTCCCGTGCCATCATCGCGCCTTTGCAAGAGGTGGATTTGGACCACCCACGCCGTAGCTATGAGCACGCCTATGCCGAGATGGTCCCCATGCTTGAGCGTATCGAGTCGCAGCGCCAGGAGCTCAAGCGCCAAATGGCGGTGCTGGCGGACAACGACCGTATGCGCCGCGAGTTCACGGCGAATATCACCCATGAGCTCAAGACGCCGCTTACGGCGATTTCGGGCTATGCCGAGCTCATCGCAAACGGCATGGTCGAGGGCGAGGGCGACCTGCGCAACTTTGGCGGTCGCATCTATCGTGAGGCGGGCCGCTTGGCAGCGCTTGTCAACGATATCCTTACGCTGTCTAACTTGGACGAGGCCGAGCGTGCAACTGAGGGCGAGGCGGTGCCCATTGGTTCCACGGAGCCTATTGAGCTCTCGCGTGCCATCTACGCGGTTGAGCAGCGTCTTGAACAGGTCGCCCGTCAGGCGAATGTGACGATAAGTCATGAGACCAAGCCTGTGGTCATCGAAGGCGTGTCGCGCTTGATCGACGAGCTCATCTATAATCTGGCAAGCAACGCCATCCGCTACAATCGACCCGGCGGTACGGTTACGCTGCAGTGCGGCACCAACGACGAAGGCCATCCGTTCCTCGCGGTCGCCGACACGGGAATCGGTATCGCGCCTGAAGAACAGGGCAAGGTATTTGAGCGGTTCTATCGCGTGGACAAGAGTAGGTCCAAGGCACGCGGCGGAACCGGTCTGGGGCTTGCCATTGTCAAGCATGCGGCCCTGTATCATCACGCCACGCTCGATCTGTCGAGCGAGTTGGGCGTGGGAACCACCATTACGGTGACGTTTCCCATACAGCAGGACGAGCCATTCGCATAGCGATACAACATAGATATTGATGTAGACGCCGCATTTGACTTTCGGGTGCGGCGTTGTTGTGCAATTTTACGATTGCTTCCGACATTTTTACAGGAGAGCCTGTTTCTTATGTATAGAGTTTGGTCTCGGTAAAAAGATGCGATAACATACGGACAGTTTTGTCAATCCGAACTGGGGAAATGAAAGGCAAGCTGCATGACCCTTCTCGAACTGTTCCAGCTGCTCAAAAAGCACCTTAAGCTGGTCATCACCCTTCCGGTGGTCTGCGCGATCGCCATGGGCATCGTGTCCTTCGTTGCGATGGACAACACCTACACCGCGACGACGAGCATGTACATTCTCGCCAAAACCGACGATAGCGGTCAGATGAGCTACAACGATCTCTCGGCGAGCCAGATGCTTTCCAACGATATCGCCACGCTGCTGGATAGCGATAGCGTTAAGAGCGGTGCTGCCAATGAGCTGGGCCTTGCTGACCTGGATGACTACAAGGTGTCTGTTTCCTCCGAGACCACCACGCGTGTCATTACGCTTTCGGTTACCGGCACCGATGCCAAGGAGACGGCTAAGGTCGCAAAGGCCATAGCTAGCTCGGTGAGTACGGTCGCTCAGAACGTCGGCGCTGCCCAGAGCATCAACGTTATCGACGAGGCTAAGACCCCCGAAGCCCCCAGCGGCCCCAAGCGTATGCTGTACGTTGCTGTCGCGTTCCTCGCGGGCATCTTTATCGCAGTTGCCTATGTCGTTTTGGCAGACATGCTCAATACCCGCATCCGCGGTGCCGAAGAGGCAGAAGAGCTCCTGGGCATTCCCGTTGTTGGCCGAATTCCGGCTATGAAAGGTGGTAAATAGGCATGGCTAAGGCAAAGAACACCGATAAGCTCGTTGTACAGAATGCCGCCAAGACCCTTCTGGCCAACATCCGCTTTGCGAGCGTGGACGACCCCATTCGCTCCATTACTGTCACGTCCTCGATTCCCAACGAGGGCAAGTCTACGGTTTCCATCAACCTTGCCCAGGCTATCGCCACGAGCGGCAAGTCCGTGCTCCTGGTCGAGGCCGATATGCGCCGCAGGTCCCTTTCCGATATGCTCGGCGTTCGTTCGCGCGGCGGACTCTATGCGGTCCTTTCCGAGCAGATCTCCATTGACCAGGCAATTGTCGAGACGGGTCAGAAGAACTTCTACTTCCTCGATGCCGAGCCGCACATTCCCAATCCTGCTGACATCATCGTCTCTCACCGCTTTGCCAAGCTGGTAAAGGCACTGTCCGCCAAGTTTCAGTACGTCATCTTTGATGCTCCCCCGGTCGGCACCTTCATCGATGCTGCCGAGATCGCAAGTCTGACCGACGGCACGCTGTTCGTGGTGCGCGAGGACTTCACCAAGCGCGAGGAGGCACTCAACGCTATCGGCCAGCTTAAGAAGTCCGAAAAGGTCAAGCTCATCGGTACCGTTATGAACTACTGCGAGACCGAGACCAGCGAGTACTACTACTCCTACTACACCAAGGACGGTAAGAAGGTGAAGAAGGGCTCCGACGATCAGGGGACTTCCAAAAAGGGCATCTTCACCAACCGAGCAAACGTTTAGTTGATTAAGGCTGACCTATGCGTGACATTCATTGCCATATCTTGCCGGGTGTAGACGACGGCGCCGCCGATCTCGATGAGAGCTTGGCGATGCTCGAGGCTGCCAAGCGGGCCGGTGTAACCAGAATCGTTTGCACTCCTCACTGCCGTGATCCCTATTTTGATTACGACAAGATGTGGGATGCCTTTGAGCTGCTGCGTGATAACGCTGACGGTTTTCCGCTCCAGATGGGCTTCGAGGTCAACCATCGAAAGCTCGTTGAGCTTGGTATCGATGCCGCGGAGCACTTGCATTTCGATGGGACCAACGAGTTTCTGCTCGAGCTTTCGACGCATGCCGATGCGTATGCGTTTAGAGAGTACGAGAACACGATTTACGATTTGCAGTGCCGTGGTTACCAGGTGATTATCGCTCATCCTGAGCGCTATCGTGCGGTTCAAAAGGATGTAAGCGTGGCGGAGCGCCTGGTCGATATGGGCTGCAAGCTGCAGGCTTCGGCGGACTTTATTGCCGGCGGTCGCTTTGGCCGCGAGAAAAAGCCGGCACAGCGCCTGTTCGATCAGAACCTGTACAGCTTCATCGCGAGCGATGCCCATAACGTGGGTCATTACGACTGCCTGGCGAAGGCTCGCGCGAAGTTTAGCGTGCGCGGAGCTCATTTTCGCTAATATCTGTCCCTAACGTTCGCATTGAATGAAAGGGCAGCCATGGATATCCAACTTAAGACGGGATGCTTTGATGACGCGGCGTTGGTGCGCCGCGTCGTTTTTATAGACGAGCAGGGCTACGAGAATGAGTTCGACGCTATCGACGAGGATCAGAGCTGCATTCATGTGACGCTCTATGTAGACGGCGAGCTTGCCGGTTGCTCGCGCGTGTTTCCCGAAGAGCTTGAGCGCGTGGCTGACGCAGAGGCCCCGGTGTTGCCGGCATGCGACATGGACGAAGGCGTTGCGGCGGGGGAGACCTACATTATGGGGCGCGTCGCCGTGCTGCCGGCTATGCGTCGTCGCGGACTGGCGAGTGCGATCGTCGAGGCCAGTGCTTCGTGTGCACGCGATGCCGGCGCTAAGCTTATTAAGCTGCATGCGCAGGAATACGTGTTGCCGCTCTATGCAAAGGCGGGCTACACGCAAATTGCCCCGGTAGATTACGAAGACGAGGGCCAGCCCCATGTCTGGATGGCCAAGCGCGTAGATGGCAGATAGGGACGTTCCTTTTCTGCCGGCAGTTGGGGACGCTCCTTGGCAATTGGCGCATCGGAGCGCTTAGACATACAGTTTTTCGATTCCGTATGTATATATGCGCGCTAATGGGTTATAAAATCTAAGTCTGAACATAGCAGGTCTGCGATTCGGCTCGGGCGACCGGGCCGTTTTTGCGGACGGGGGTAGCGCGAAAGGACTGCATATGCGTCAATTTAAGACCGAGAGCAAAAAACTGCTCGACCTCATGATCAACTCCATCTACACCAATAAGGAAATCTTCCTGCGCGAGCTTATCTCTAACGCGAGCGACGCCGTCGACAAGCTCAACTTTAAGAGCCTGCAGGACCCGAGCGTCAAGATCGACCAGAGCGACCTGGCCATTCGCGTCTCCTTTGATAAAGACGCCCGCACCATTACCATCTCGGATAACGGCATTGGCATGACCGCCGAGGAGCTGGAGCGCAATCTGGGCACCATCGCCCATTCCGGCTCCGAGGAGTTTAAGACCGAGAACGCCGAGCAGCAGGGCTCCGATGTCGACATCATCGGTCAGTTTGGCGTGGGCTTCTACTCGGCTTTTATGGTCGCCAGCCATGTGAAGGTCGTCAGCCGCGCCTACGGCGAGGATGTCGCCCATGTGTGGGAATCCGACGGTCTTGAGGGCTACACCATCGAGGACGGCGAGCGCGCCGAGCACGGTACCGATGTCATCCTGACGCTGCGCGAGAACGAGAAGCTCGATGCCGACGGCGAGGCCGAGACCTACGATCGCTTCCTGACCGAGTGGGGTCTCAAGAGCCTGATTCAGCAGTACAGTAACTATGTGCGTTACCCGATCCAGATGATGGTGTCCAAGAGCCGCCAGAAACCCAAGCCCGAGGACGCCGGCGACGATTACAAGCCCGAGTACGAGGACTACCAGGAGCTCGAGACCGTCAATTCCATGACACCGATCTGGAAGAAGCGCAGCTCCGATGTCGAGCAGAAGGACTACGACGAGTTCTACAAGTCCACGTTCCACGACTTTGACGATCCTGCGCGCACCATCAGCTTCCACGCCGAGGGCACGCTCGAGTATGACGCCCTGCTGTTTGTGCCGGGACGCGCGCCGTTCGATCTGTACAGCAAGGACTACGAGAAGGGTCTGGCGCTCTACAGCTCCAACGTCCTGATCATGGAGAAGTGCGACGACCTGCTGCCCGACTACTACAACTTTGTCCGCGGCGTCGTGGATTCCGCCGACGTGTCGCTCAACATCTCGCGCGAGACGTTGCAGCAGAACCGTCAGCTCAAGGCCATCGCCAAGCGTGTGGAAAAGAAGATTACCGCCGACCTTGAGGATATGCGTGACAACGACCGCGAGGCCTACGAGAAGTTCTTTGAGAACTTTGGCCGCGGTCTTAAGTACGGCATCTACTCGAGCTATGGCATGAAGGCCGATGAGCTCGCCGATCTGTTGCTGTTCTGGTCTGCCAAGGAACAGAAGATGATTACCCTGGCCGAGTATGCCAAGGGCATGCCCGAGGATCAGAAGGCCATCTACTACGCCGCCGGCGACTCGCGTGAGCGCTTGGCCAAGATGCCCGTGGTAAAGGGCGTGCTCGACCGCGGCTATGACGTGCTGCTGCTGACGCAGGACGTGGATGAGTTCACCTTCCAGGCTATGCGTGAGTACGTTGCCGCCGATATGCCCAAGATCTACGAGGACGATGCCGCCCGCGAGGCTGCCGAAAAGGCCGTGGCCGATGGTGCCGAGCCCGAGGTTGAGGATCGTCACCTGGAGCTCAAGAACGTCGCAACCGGTGATCTTGACCTGGCGACCGAGGACGAGAAAAAGGAGGCCGAGGACGCCACCAAGGAGAACGAGGACCTCTTTAGCGCCATGAAGGAGGCGCTCGGCGACAAGGTCGAGAAGGTCGCCGTCTCTGCGCGCCTGACCGATGCCCCCGCTTGCATCACCACCGAGGGTCCGCTTTCGCTTGAGATGGAGAAGGTGCTCCAGAAGGGACCCGAGGGCGCGCCCGACGGCATGCCCAAGAGCCAGCGCGTGCTCGAGCTCAACGCCAAGCACCCGGTCTTTGACAAGCTTGTCGCTGCCCAGAAGGCAGGCGACGCCGACAAGATCAAGCAGTACTCCGGTCTGCTCTATGACCAGGCTCTGCTGGTCGAGGGCATCCTCCCCGAGGACCCCGTTGCCTTCGCGGCGGCTGTTTGCAACTTGATGTAGTTGGGTCGTTACGCGGTTTTACCAAACCGCGTAACGGCTCGACGCTGCAAACCCGCCAGAGCGGCAATCTGCCTTTCAACTTCGGCGGCATGACCAGAAGGTCAATGC
>CABRFG010000027.1 GCA_902470095.1 uncultured Collinsella sp. | reverse complement strand
GAGTGAGAAAGCAAACAGGTGCCGGCCCTTCGCCGCCGGGACACATACCCCCAATTAACTGTTCTTCATGACAATCGAATCCACAACATCGGCCACATTCTCACAGCAGTCAGCGCAGTACTCCAGGAAGGCGTAGACGTCACGCCAAGCGATGACCTCGAGCGGGTCCTTGCCGTTGACGTGCAGGTTGCGCATAGCGTTGATGTAGAGCTCGTCGGCCTCGGACTCGATCGTGTTGATCTGGATGACGAGTTCGCGCAGCGTCTTGGACTTGCGGTAGTTGGGCAGCTCGACCATCAGGTCCTTCATGGCGCGGCAGGCGTCGGTCACCTTGTGGGCGATCACGATGGCATCGGGATGGATGCTCTGGATGTTGGTGAAGTAGACGCGCTGCACGACGCCCTCGATACGGTCGAGCACGGTGTCGAGCGAGCAGCTCATCAGGTCCAGGTCCTCGCGCTCAAGCGGGGTGATAAAGGCCGTGAGCAGAGCGTCCTCAAGCTCATGGTGCTTCTTATCGGCCGCATGCTCGATCGCGTGCATCTTGTTGAGCATATCGTGAATCCTTGCGGGATCGAAGTTCTCGAAAATCTTGGTGAGCAGCTCAGCGGCCTGGACGGCAAGGTCGGCGCAGGCGACGTAGTTGTCGAAGTAGAACGAATCGGGTTTCTTTGCCATGAGTGGGTCCTTTCGAGGCGAAGTCGGGTGGGCGAGGTATTACGGTCCGGATGGACGCTCGGTTTGACTAGATGAACATCATGAACAGCTTGGCCATGACAAAGCTGATGAGTCCGCAGGCGGGGAAGGTGAAGAACCAGGTGAACATCATGTCCTTGACCACGCCGAAGTTGATGGCCGAAAGGCGCTTGACGGCACCGACGCCCATGATGGCGCAGGTCTTGATGTGGGTGGAGGACACGGGGATACCGGTAAGGGTGGCAAGCAGCAGATTCGCGGCGCCCGCGAGGTCGGCGGAGAAGCCCTGATACTTCTCGAGCTTGACCATGCTCTGGCCGACGGACTTGATGATGCGCTCGCCGCCCACGCTGGTGCCGATGCCCATGGTGGCCGAGCACAGCAGCATGATCCAGATGGGGATGCCGGCATCGCCGACGCTCGTCTGGCCGTTGGCGAAGGCCACGCCTAAAAAGAGCACGCCGATGAACTTCTGTCCATCCTGCGCGCCATGCATAAAGCTCATGGCCGCGGCACTCGCGATCTGAGCGTATTTAAAGAAGACGTTGGCACGTCGCCTATTGGCGGCGGCAAACAGAATCGAGACGAGTTTGCACAGGATCCAGCCCATGACAAAGCCCAGGCCGATGGAGAGCGCCAGGCCGTAGATGACCTTCATCCACTCGTGGACGTTGACGCTGTTCGCGCCGCCGAGGGCGATAGCGGCACCGGTCAGGCCGGCGATAAGGCTGTGGCTTTGCGAAGTGGGGATGCCAAAACGCGACGCCGTGGCACCGTAGACGACGATGGAGAACAGAGCCGCGCACAGACAGGCAAGCGCCATGGTGCTGTTTCCGCCAAAGTCGACGATATGTGAAATGGTGTTGGCGACGCTCGCGTTAAAGTGCGTCATGATGAGCACGCCGAGGAAGTTGAATGCGGCGCTCATGAGAATGGCGGCGCGGGCGGGCATGCAACGCGTAGTGACGCAGGTCGCGATGGCGTTGGGCGCGTCGGTCCATCCGTTGACGAAGATGGCGCCGAGCGCGAGAATCACGGTGACGGCAAGGACTGGGTTCGACACAATTTGGCCGAGGAAGGTTGAGAACGTTACGTCCATATATGGGCTTTCTCGAAGTTTGCAGACACGTTACAAAAACATGATAAATCGTATCACCTCCTGCGGGTTTCTTTACCGAGTTCTGATGGGAGAAGTGAATTTTTTGGCACTAAAATTGAATATTTGCCCTGTTGACCGCGGGTATTCTTTTTGCTAACACGCCATGAGGACACGCGTGCGCGCCCCAACACCCCAAAACCACAGTCTGTTCGCTTTACAACATGCAAACACGCGTTCGATAATAGGGGGCATGGAATATCGACAGACAGACGGCAAAACTCGGCGCGTGCACAAGCAGTATGTGGACGTCGTGGCTCGCATCCTCGCGGGCGGACAGGTCGTGCCGGTCACCGTCTGCTGGGTCGACGGCCGTTGTTTTACGATTGACGAAATTATCTCGACAACCGGGTTTGGCTTAACGGTCCACGGCATCCGTACGTCAACGTATAAGGTGCGTTTTGGCGGGCACGCGACCGAGTTGTATCTGGAGGACCAGACGCGCGAGCGGGCGGACGGCTCGCAGGCGCACCTGATGCGTTGGTGGGTCTGGGCCTTTGATCGTACGCTTGAGGGCGAGCGCCGTAGGTAAGGACGTGCGGCATTCGGGTACAATGGCAGGAATCTTGTCACCTACGGCGCTGTCGTGCGCTTTTTGAAAGGACGAAGTATGAACGATATCCAGGGCTATCAGAACGGCCCCATCGAGACCGGCGCAAGTCGCGCAAAGGGGATGTCGCCGCGCGCGTACAATCTTGCCATGTCTGCCCTCATCTTCTTGGGCTTTTGCGCCATGGGCGCCGGTGCTTACTTTACGAGCACCATGGCGTTTGCCCGCATGATGATGAGCGGCGCCGCTTTGCCGCTGGTCTTTGGCTCGTTTATCCTGACTATTGTCGGCATCGTCATGATGTCGGCTGCTGCGGGCAAGCAGTCCGTGGGTCTGTCGCTCGTGGGTTACGTGATCTTTGCGAGCACCTTTGGCCTGACCGCGTCGTTTGGCCTTGCCAACTACGACCTGCCCACTATCAACACCGCCTTTATCGCCACCGCTGCTATCACCTTTGTCTTCGGTGCGCTGGGCGTGACCTTCCCCAAGTTCTTCCAGCGTGTGTACGGCATCGGCTTTGGCATCCTGCTTGCCACGATTCTGGTCGAGATCGTGCTGATGTTCATGGGCGTCTCGCAGTCCATCACCGATCTGATCGTGATCGTGGTGTTCGCCGGGTTTATTGGCTACGACACCTATGTTGCCACGACGGTGCCGCCCACGCTGCCCAATGCGGTGCTCATGGCGTCCAATCTGTTCGTGGACATCATCAACGTGTTCCTGCGCATCCTGAACATTCTCGGTCGTCGCGACTAGCGCGGCGTTGCGACGTTTCCTGCCGGACACGGTAAAACGATACGAAAGGCGGTCCTTCGGGGCCGTCTTTTTTGTGCGTGGCGGGGTATGATGGATGGGAAAAAGCCGATAGCGGCAGCGACAGGAAAGGTGGCCACGTATGGCAGATGTCGACAACAGGAACCGTAACCGCAGGTCTAACCGAGCGGGTCAGCCCAATCCCAAGCGCGAGGCGCGTGCCAAGGCCGCCGAGCGCCATGTGGCGGCTGTGTCCGAGGCCTGCGCCAAGGACATCGAGCGTTCGCTTACCGGCGTGCGCGAGTTCGATGGTATGCCTGCCGGTTTTGTCGCGGCGATGAAGGCCAAGGCCCAAGCGGCTGCGGCTGCCGAGGAGCCGGTTGCCGAGGTTGTGGAGGCTGACGCTGCCGAGGTTGAGGCTGCCGAGGTGGAGGCCGCTGAGGTGGAGACTGCGGTCGAGTCCGAGGTGGCACCCGAGTTCACCGAGTCGGCCGACGAGGCTGAGTCCGCGCCCGCGGAGGAGGCTGCTCCGGTCCTGCCCGAGGTCACTGTGCTTGATGCCTCCGCTACGCAGGCAATCCTCGATAACGGCCGCGGCTATGCGCAGTTCTGCGATATGGCCGTGCTTGTCTTTGCCTCGTTTACCAATCCGGGCGGCGGCTATATCCAGGGCTACCTGGGCCAGGAGGCGACGCTCTGCGCAGATTCGTACCTGTACAACGTACTCGACAAGCAGCGTAAGTGGTACGGTGAGAACCGTCGCCGCAACATCAACTGCGAGCTGTACCGCAACCGTGCGCTGGTGGTGCCCGCGGTGCGCTTCGACCGCAACCATGTGCACGCCTATGCCGACGTAATCGTGGCCGCCGCGCCCAACGCCAAGCGTGCTCGCCAGGAGTATCGCGTGAGCGACGATGCCTTGCTCGACGCTCTGCGCGATCGCATCCGCTTTGTGCTTGCCATCTGCGACGAGCTGGGTCGCGAGAAGCTCGTACTGGGTGCTTGGGGTTGCGACAACAACGGCTTTGACGCCGAGGCCGTGGCCGAGCTCTTCCGTAAGGAGCTCGCATCGGGCGACTTTAAGGTCAAGCAGGTGTTCTTTGCCGTGCCTTCTACGCGCTGGGATGAGGACTTCGCCAAGTTCGAGCACGTGCTGGCAAGCTTCCCCGAGCGTAACGAGGAATCCTATGCCCAGGTTGCCGCACGCGCTGCGGCTGCTCGCGCCGCCGAGCAGGCCCAGGCTGCCGCCGAGGACGATGAGGACGATGACGATTGGCGCAAATACTTGTAAACGGCGCGCGTGATGCGACATGCCGAGCCGACGGGGGCTGCTCCCGTCGGCTTTTTACTAAAGGAAGGGCTTACGATGAAAAACGTTCTGTGCTTTGGTGATAGCAATACCTATGGCTATGATCCGGCTGGTATGCGCGATGGCACCGCGGTGCGCTATGCGCAGGATGTGCGCTGGTGCGGCGTGGCGCAGCGTGACCTAGGCGATGGCTGGCATGTGATTGAGGAGGGGCTCAACGGCCGCACGACGGTGCGCGACGATATGTGCCATCTGGACACTAACCTCAACGGCATTCGCGCGCTTCCGATGCTGCTCGAGGCCCATAAGCCGCTGGACGCCATTGTGATCATGCTGGGCACCAACGACTGTAAGACGGTCTTTAACGTGACAGCTTCCGATATCGCCCGTGGCGCCATGGCACTGATTCGCGCCGTCCGCACGTTTCCGTGGACCGACGCTGCGCCTTGTCCGCGCATTCTGCTGATGGCTCCTATCAAGATCAAGCCGCAGATCGCCAATGTGTATATGACCGACTTTGACGAGCATTCCGTTGAGGCATCTGAGCATTTTGGCGAGTACTATGCGCACGTGGCAGAGCAGTTTGGCTGCGACTTTTTGAATGCCGCCGATTTCGCCGAGCCGGGTGATATCGACTACCTGCATATGATGCCCGAAAGCCACGAGAGCCTGGGCCACGCCGTGGCAGCCAAGCTCCAAGAGATGCTCGGAGAGTAGCGCGACCCCAAGCCACCGCAAAGGGGACGGGCGCCTTTGCGGTGGTTTTGGACTGCGAATCTTAATACTGCCACATGTGGTTGACGGGGCCGGAGCCTTTGCCCATGTCAAAGCCGGCGGCCAGAGCGCCCGTTAGGTATGCCTTGCCGGCGTTGACAGCGTCGGCAAGATCCATGCCCTGAGCCAGCGCGCAGGCGATGGCGGACGAGAGCGTGCATCCGGTGCCGTGCGTGTTGTCGGTCTCGATGCGCTTGTGGCGGAACCACGTGGTGAGTGGATCTCCCAGATGGTTGCCCTCGTCATCGAGTGGCGCGGGTTCGGCCAGTACATCGTTGGCCTCGTTGACAAGATGCCCACCCTTAACGAGGGATGCGCAACCAAAGCGGCGGGTGAGGAGCATGGCAGCATTTTGCTGCGTGCGCTCGGAGTCGACCTCGTAGTCGAGCAGGGCCATGGCCTCGGGAATATTGGGCGTGATAACCGTCGCTAGCGGGAACAGGCGGCGGGTGAGCGCCTCGGCGGCATCTTCGGCAATCAGCCGCGCGCCCGAGGTGGCGACCATGACGGGGTCGACGACCACGTTCGTTGCGTACCAGGCGCTCAAGCGGTCGGCGATGACTTCGATAATCTCGACAGAAGAAACCATGCCGATCTTGACGGCGCTGGGGCGGATATCGTCAAAAACGGCGTCTATTTGCGCGGCTACGATATCTGGCGAGATATCCTGCACGGCGGTAACGCCCAGGGTGTTCTGTGCGGTGATGGCGGTGATGGCCGTCTCGGCATACAGGCGGTGCGCCGTGATGGTCTTGATGTCGGCCTGAATGCCGGCGCCACCGCTGGAATCGGATCCTGCGATGGATAGAACGGCAGGTACCTTACTGCGATCCATGTTCGCTCCCTTGTTCGGTCGGAATCAAATGGGTCTTTAAGCCAGCATTATAAAGATGCCCGGGCCGACTCTATGTCGAACCCGGGCGGGCGATGCAATCTTTACGCAAATGCAAGCAAATGTTCACACGTCAACAATTGGCAGGCACCAGCTCGCCGCCAGAAGCGGCCGCGGCGACAGGGCTAGTCCTCCATGCCGAGATCGATCGTCGTACCCTCGAACACCTTGTTGACGGTGCGGACGGCGCACATCTTGCCGCACATGGTGCAGGTGCCCTCGGTGGCGGCGGGGGATTCCTCGTAGCGCTTCTTGCCGGTGACCGGGTCGAGCGCGCACTTCCACATGGCGTCCCAGTCGAGCTTGCGGCGTGCCTGGCCCATCTTGTCGTCCATGTCGCGGGCGTGGGGCACCTTCTTGGCGATGTCGGCGGCGTGTGCGGCGATCTTGGTGGCCATGAGGCCGTCGAGCACGTCCTGGGCGTTGGGCAGGCACAGGTGTTCGGCGGGCGTCACGTAGCACAGGAAGTCGGCGCCCGAGCTCGCGGAGATAGCGCCGCCGATGGCTGCGGTGATGTGGTCGTAACCCACGCCGATATCGGTCACCAGCGGCCCGAGCACATAGAACGGGGCGTTGTGGCACAGGCGCTTCTGCAGCTTCATATTGGCGGCGATCTCGTCGAGCGCCATGTGGCCCGGTCCCTCGACCATAACCTGGACGCCGGCGGCCCAGGCGCGCTTGCACAACTTGCCGAGCTCAATCATCTCGGCGGTCTCGGTGGCGTCGTTGGAATCGTAGAGACAGCCCGGGCGGCAGGAGTCGCCGAGCGAGATGGTCACGTCGTACTCGTGGCAGATTTCGAGCACCTCGTCGTAGAACTCGTAGAACGGATTCTCGTTGCCGGTGACCTCCATCCATCCAAACAGCAGCGAGCCGCCGCGGCTGACGATGTTCATAAGGCGGCCGGTCTCCTTGAAAGTTTTGATGACCGATTTATTGATGCCGCAGTGGATGGTCATAAAGTCCACGCCGTCCTCGGCGTGTGCGCGCACGACCTCGAGCAGGTCGTCCTTGGTAAGCTTGACCAGCGGCTTTTCCATGTAGCCGATGGCGTCGTACATGGGGACGGTGCCCACCATGAGCGGTGTCTCGTCGATGAGCTGCTGGCGGAACTGGCGCGTCTTGCCCGAGTTGGAGAGGTCCATGATGGCGTCGGCGCCGTAGTCCTCGGCAATCTTGACCTTCTTCCATTCCTCGGCGGCATCGGCCTTGTCGCCCGAGATGCCCAGGTTGACATTGACCTTGGTGGACAGGCCCTCACCGACACCAAAGGCGCGCATGCCCTTTTTGATATGCACGATGTTGGCGGGGATGGCGATGCGGCCGTCGGCCACGCGCTCGCGGATGTACTCGGGGTCGCGATGCTCGCGCTCGGCGACCTCCTTCATCTGCGGTGTGATCTGCCCGGCGCGGGCGAAGTCGATTTGCGTGACGAGCGTGGGCTCGGTTTGTGTGCTCATTGGCACGGCTCCCTTCGTTGGCATTACCCATATCAGGTTTGCGGGTCAGGGCGGGCGCGCCCAGTCTCAGCCTGCCGTCTTGTCCTGCAAGCTCCCCGTTTATGTGGTGGGCTCAAGTATAGCTCGAATGGGTACGATTGACGCGATGAGCATGCCCGTGGGGAGGCGAACATGGAAGACAAGCATCTATATCGAGAGACGCAATGGGATGTATCGGCCGAGGAAAGCCGTGCGCACCATGGCCTTGTCGCGATTGGTTTTGCGGTGCTTGCCGTGCTGGTGATTGCCTTTTGTATCTGGACGTTTGGTGGTCGCGGCGGCGCTGCATGGGAGTTTGAGGCCGACGATGCCCTGCCGACCATGACAGTGAAGGTTACGGGCGGCAACACCGTTGCCGCGCCGGGCGACTATTGGTATCCGCGCGATGAGTTTGTCCAGCTGCAGCTGAGCGGTGGTTCCATTCCTGGTGAAGAGATCGAGCGCGCGACCTTCGATGCGTCGCTTAAGACGCTGTTGGTTGAGCTCAAAGATCAAGGGGATGTGCCCACGACCATGGATATCGCCTTGACGGAATGGCGTCTGGAGCCTCCGACGGGTGTTGCGGTGTCCGAGGTCGAGCACGTCAAGATTGCCTATCAGGACGGTTCGACAAATGAAATTGCCAAAGCCGACGGCTTGGCGGAATAGACGCCGTGCCTAGGCAGCACATTCAAAAGTAGCGGTGGTTCTACAAGGTCTGTTCGTTCAGGAAGACCAAAGTGTTTTTATTTGAAAGCTCGGGAAGGTGACGATAACCAACGTCGAACGCGGTGAGCCCGCTTACATCCTCGAGCTTGTTTTCTGCCATCCAGCGCACCATGGAGCCGCGTGCCTTTTTGCTGGCGGTCGATCGCTGGATGGGCTTGCCGTTGCGGACACCTTCGCCAAAGAGACAAGTGATGGTTGTGGCGTCGCCTGCGAGATGGGGTAGAACGGCCTTGGCGTACTCCACGCTGGCAAGGTTGACGACCGTGGTGTTGGAGCCGGTCGGCGCAATGGCGCATGCAAGTTTGTCGCCCCAAAACGCATAGAGGTCACGGGCGTTGTCGACGGCGAGCTTGGCTCCCATTTCGAGCCGATAGGGCTCAACGCCATGGAAAGGCCGCACGCATCCGTACAATCCGGAGAGGATCCAGAGATGGTTTTGCAGCCAGTCGAGTTGTGCGGCATCCATCACCTCGGGCGCCATGCTCTGGTATTGAATGCCGTGATAGGACATGACGGCAGGGGAGAGGTGACGGGCGAGTGCGGGATTGTCGAGATCGCCGTTTTTCAGGATGGGCCCGAACTCATGCAGGGTGTTGAGGCAAGGCCCCAACAGTTTGTCACTCACGTTCCATAGCGCTTGCAGGCCGCCGCCTTCATTTCGTTCGATATCTAGCAGTGCGCGGTGGAGGCGAGCCGTCTCGTGCGCAAAAGGTGGAATGCCCAGGACTTCAAAAGCATCTTGGGCCGCGCGCATCTGCTTGGCGGGCGAAATGATGACCTGCAGCATGGACGCTCCTCTGCCAAAGAAGGAAGTTGCGGTGGAATACAGTCAGTTTTGGCCGTTTATGGGCCAGTTTAGTCCGTATTTCACCGCAACTGATGAAGGGTTGGTTAGGCTCGCTCGATAAAGGCCTTGTAGCCGCGGTAGGCCTCGTAGATGTCGGCCTTGTTGGCGACTTCCCACAGGGCGTGCATGGACAGGACGGCAACGCCGGAGTCGATGACGTTCATGCCGTACTTGGCCATGATGTAGGCGATGGTGCCGCCGCCGCCCGCATTGACGCGGCCGAGCTCGCAGGTCTGGAAGTCCACGCCCGCCTCGTCCATGATGTCGCGGATGAGGGCCACATACTCGGCGTCGGCGTCGTTGGAGCCGCCCTTGCCGCGGCTGCCCGTGTACTTGTTAAAGCACAGGCCGCGACCCATGAAGGCTGCGTTCTTGGTCTCGAACTTGCCGGCGTAGCCCGGGTCGAAGCCGGCGGACACGTCGGAGGAGAGCATACGGCTGTGGGCGAGTGCACGGCGCAGGGCCAGCGGGCTATCCTCGCCGGCGAGCGTCATGATCTCGGCGACGGTGTTCTCGAAGAAGCGGCTCGTCATGCCGGTGGCACCCACGGAGCCAATCTCCTCCTTGTCGACGATGAGTGTGATGCTCGTGCGCTCCACGTTGGCGACGTTGATCTGGGCGAGCATGGACGGATAGGCGCAGACGCGGTCGTCATGGCCATAGCCCAGAATCATGGAGCGGTCGAGGCCCATGTCGCGGGCCGGGCCGGCGGGCACGACCTCGATCTCGGCGGAGAGGAAGTCCTCCTCCTCGACGTCGTACTGCTCCTTGAGGATATCCAGGAACATCTGCTTGACGGGCTCCTTGGAAGCGTCCTTGTCGTCCTCATCGAACTTGACGGGACGGCCGCCCACGATCACGTCGAGGATCTCGGCGTCGACGGCGTCCTTGGCGGGCTTGGCCATCTGCTCGCTCGAGAGATGGATTAACAGGTCGGAGATGGTAAAGACCGGGTCGTCGGCCTTGTCGCCGATGTTGATGTCGACGGTGGTACCGTCCTTTTTGCAGATGACGCCCACGAGTGCGAGCGGGGAGGCCACCCAGTGGTAGCTCTTGACGCCACCGTAGTAGTGCGTGTCGAGGTAGGCCATGTCGCCGGCCTCGAAGGCGGGGTTCTGCTTAAGGTCTAGGCGCGGCGAGTCCACATGGGCGCCCAGGATGTTAAAGCCCTGCTCGAGCGGGGCGTTGCCCAGGTTGACGAGCATGAGGTCCTTGCCGTGATTGGCGGCGTACACCTTGTCGCCTGCCTTGAGCTCGCGGCCTTCGGCGATTACGGTCTCCAGGTCGACGTATCCCGCCTCCTCGGCCATCTTGATGCCGGTCTTGACGCACAGGCGCTCGGTCTTGTTCTCGCTCAAAAACTGCTTATAGCCGCGGCAAAGCTCCTCGAGCTCCTCGACTTGCTGTGGCGTGTACTTTTTCCATGCGCAGGGACGCTCCATGACGCAGGCTCCTTTCGGATCGATCGTGCTGGTTGATGTACCGTGAGCCATCGTATCACGCGCGGGCTCACGGTGGCGGGGGAGCTTGATGTGAGGTGGCCGCGGGGCGGGGAGCGTGTAAACTGGAGTGAGCAAACCGTGCCCAGCCCAAAGCGAGGTATTTAATATGTCTGACAAGCGCCGCACTTTTGCCGTTATCGACGGCAACTCGCTCATGCACCGCGCCTTTCACGCCGTGCCGCCGACCATGAACGCGCCGGACGGTCGCCCCACCAACGCGATCTTTGGCTTTCTGAACATGTTTCTTAAGATGATTGATGCCTTTAACCCCGACGGTGTGGTCGTGGCGTTTGACAAGGGTAAGCCGCGCGTGCGCATGGAGATGCTGCCGCAGTATAAGGCGCAACGCCCGCCCATGGACCCCGATCTGCATGCGCAGTTCCCTATGATCAAGGAGCTGCTCGGTGCGCTCAACGTGCCGATTCTGCAGTCCGAGGGCTGGGAAGGCGACGATATCCTGGGAACCATGGCGCGCCTGGGCGAGCAGGCCGGCTGCGACATGCTACTGGTGACCGGCGACCGCGACATGTATCAACTCGTGACCGAGCACGTCAACGTGGTCTCGACCCGCAAGGGCCTGTCTGACGTGGCGATCATGACGCCCGAGAGCGTGGACGACCTGTATCACGGCATTACGCCGGCGCTCGTGCCCGATTTTTACGGTCTAAAGGGCGATACGTCCGACAACATCCCCGGTGTACCGGGCATCGGTCCCAAAAAGGCGAGTGCGCTCATTGCGAAGTACGGTAGCCTGGACGAAGTCATCGCGCATGCCGACGAGGTCAAGGGCAAGATGGGCGAGAACCTGCGCGCGCACATCGACGACGCGCTGCTGAGCCGCAAGGTCGCGACCATCCGCACCGATGCGCCCGTTGAGCTCGATTTTGAGGCGACGTCCTTCCCGGCGTATTCTGCCGATGAGGTTTCCGCTGCGCTGGGCACGCTTGGTATCACCGCCATGCAGAACCGTTTCTTGGCGCTGATCGGCGGCGAGGGCGGGGCTGCTGCTGTCTCCAGTATGTTTGAGATGCCCACGATTGAGCGCACCGCTGCCGGCGATGCCGAGGCGCTTGCTGCCGTGGCGTCCGAGGTTTCGCGTGCGATCGAGGCGGGCGAGTGGGTCGCCGCCGTGGTGGACGACGATAAGGAAGAGGGCGCGCTCTTTGGACTGACGCGCACGCTGTGGTTGGCGACGTCCAAGGGCCTGTTCGCGCTCGAGGAGGGCGACGGCGCCTCCACTGCCGTAGTCGATGGCTTCAACTTCGCTCACGGTGTGATCGCCGGCGTGCTTGCGCGCCTGTTTATGGAGGGCCGCGTGGCGAGCCCGGATACGAAGGCGCTGCTGCACGAGCTTTCGCCCATCGATTCTTCTGAGCCCGAGCTCATGGATCCGCTCGCTGCCGATTCCACGCGTATCTTCGATACCGTGGTCGCTGCCTATCTGCTGGATTCCGATCGCTCCGAGTTCGATGAGGCATATCTTGCCGATACGTATCTGCAGATGGCGTTGCCTGCGGCGCGCGGTGCAGAGGGTGCTGGTGAGGACGCTCCAGCGCCTGCCGCCCGTACTGCGGCTCTGACGCTGGCGCTCGTGACGCCGTTGCGCGAGTGCATGGCCCGTGAGAATGCCGCCAACGTGTTCGATGGCATCGAGATGCCGCTCGTGCCGGTGCTTGCCAAGATGGAGCGCGCGGGAATGCTCGTGGATCCCGACCGCCTGCGTAATCTGTCCGAGGGCCTGGCGACCCAGATCACCGAGGTCGAGCGCAGCATTCGCGACCTGGCGGGTGACGAGACCTTTAATATTGGCAGTCCCATGCAGCTGTCGCATGTGCTCTTTGATGTGATGGGGCTTCCGACCAAGGGCCTCAAGAAGACTAAGCGCGGCTACTATTCGACCAACGCCAAGGTGTTGAGCGACCTTGCCCGCGACCACGAAATCGTGCGTCTGATCTTGGATTGGCGTGAAAAGTCCAAAATCAAGTCCACCTATCTGGATACGCTGGGCCCGCTGCGCCGTGGTGACGGTCGCGTGCACACCACGTACAACCAGACCATCACGGCAACGGGGCGTCTGTCCTCGAGCGACCCGAACCTGCAGAACATCCCGACGCGCTCGGAGCTGGGTCGTACCGTCAAGACGGCGTTTTCGGCAGGCGAGGGAAGCGTCTTTTTGGCGGTGGACTACTCGCAGATAGAGCTGCGTCTGCTGGCACATCTCTCGGGTGACGAGCACTTGGTGCGCGCCTTTAACGAGGGCGAGGACTTCCATGCCGAGACGGCGGCGCGCGTATTTGGTGTGCCGGTGTCCGAGGTAACGCCCGACCTGCGCAGTCGCGCCAAGGCCGTGAACTTTGGCATCGTGTACGGCCAGCAGGCCTATGGTCTGTCACAGTCGCTGCATATCTCGATGGCCGAGGCGCGTGACATGATCGACCGCTACTACGAGGCCTACCCGGGCGTGCGTACATTCCTCGACAACGTGGTGGCGCGCGCCAAGCAGACGGGCTACGCCGAGACCATGTACGGCCGCCGTCGTCATATTCCGGAGCTCAAGGCCAAAAACCCGCAACTCCGCGGCTTTGGCGAGCGCACGGCCATGAACCCCCCCATGCAGGGAACCGCCGCCGACATCATCAAGATCGCCATGGCCCGCGTAAGCCGCCGCCTGGAAGAAGAGGGTTTTGCCGCCCACATGATCTTGCAGGTGCACGACGAACTGGACTTTGAGTGCCCGGTCGACGAAGTCGAGCGCCTAACCACCATGGTCCGCGACGTCATGGAGCACGTAGTAGACCTCCGCGTCCCCCTAATCGCCGAAGCCAGCACCGGCATAACCTGGGCCGATGCCAAATAGGGAAGTGCCCACAACCCTAAAGTAACCAAACCAGAAGGGGGCTCCTTGTCAACAAGGAGCCCCCTTCATTCCAAAAAATCAGCCAAGTATCTAGACGCCAAGACGCCATCTAGGCGGCAAGCAAGTCACCCTAGGACCTGGCCGGGCGAGGCGGGTAAGTTTTTCGTAGATTCCGCACGAGCCGGAAAGCACTTAATGTGCTTTCCGAGCGAGCCCAGGACCTGACCGAACGAAAAACTTACCCGCCTCGCCCGGCCAGGTCCGACGAGCCACGTTAACGAGCCGCCAAGATGGCGTCGATGAGCGTCAGTACGCCCCCGTCGTTGTTGCTCGGAATGCGCCATTTGGCATGCGCGTTCATGTGCTCCTCGGCATTGTCCACGATAAAGCTGTGACCGACGCGCTCCAGCATGGGGATGTCGTTGTACGTATCGCCCACGGCGGCGGCGTCGGCGATATCGATGCCCAGGTGTTCGCACAGGTGCGCGACGCCGGCGCCCTTGTCGACGCCCAGGTTCATAAAGTCGATCCACTCGCGCCCGGCGTTGGTGACGTAGAGCTTGTCCGAGAACTCGGGGCTATAGGTCTCGCGGAAAGCGGGCTCGGCATCATAGGCCGGGAAGAAGATTGAGATCTTGTTGGACTCGATATCAAGGTCCTCAAAGCTGTCGACGTAGTTGATTGTGTTGTAGTAGACGCTGATCTCGTCGTGGTATTGATGGTCGCGGGCAAGCACGTAGAACTCGTCGAAGCAGCACAGGACGGGGACAGCGCGAGGATCCTCCGAGGCACGGCTCAAGACCTGCTGATACAGCTCCACGTCAATATTGCTCTTATAGATATAGCTGCCGCGATAGATCACGCACGCTCCGTTGTCGGGACAAAAAGCAAGGCGATTTTTGATGCCCTCGAACATCTCCTCGAGCTTGGGGGCGGGACGTCCGCTGGCGGGGCAGAATACGATGCCGGCGTCGGCGAGCTTGTCCAGGCGCTCATCAAGACCCTGGGGCAGCACACGCTCGTCGGTCAGCAGCGTCTTGTCCATATCGACGGCGAGAATCTTAATGTTGCCGATGTTGGCGTCCGATTCGTAAGTTTGCATAAAAATGCGCCTTTCGTTTCGAGATTGTTTCAGACGTTATAACCATCAACTAGTAGTCGAGCGTATTTTCGCAGGAATGGTGCGTATTTGCACCACGCTTCACAAAGTAATGAAAAAACTTTTCAGAAATTTGAATTTGTCGCTTGTGCTGTGGGCACTTTAGCGTAATATAGCGACCATCGAAAACGGAGACGGAAAAACAACCGCTTACCGAGTAAAAGGTACCGTTTACGATATTTGAATTGCGCCCGGCGATACGTGAAAGGAGAGGCAGATGCAATTCGTAAAGATCATCACCACTGCAGACAATGCCATCCGACGCCAGCGCGCAATTTCCCGACGACGATAACAATCGTCTCTGTCCGCATGGGGCGCAATGCCTCAACAGAGTCATTTTGAGGTCGTTGGGTTTTAGCACGACATTGCTGCATGTTTCTAGGGCATGTATGTGCTGATTTTTGCTATTTAACCTGATATTGCACGGTATATGGCCTTGAAATGACTTGCAACTGACCGATGTTCTAACTAGCTACCAAGGGCGAAAGGAAACAGCCATGAGCAAGGAAAAAGTCGTTCTCGCATATTCCGGTGGTCTTGATACATCCGTATGTGTCAAGTGGCTCCAGGACGAGAAGAATCTCGATGTCGTTTGCGTCTGCGGCAACGTGGGCCAGGAAGAGACCGGACTGGATGCCAAGAAGCAGAAGGCGCTCGACCTGGGCGTTCTCGATTGCCAGGTGCTCGACCTGCGCGACGAGTTCTCCGATGAGTTCCTGACTAAGGCCATCGCTGCAAACTCCATGTACGAGAACAAGTACCCGCTGCTCTCCGCCCTGTCTCGCCCGCTGCTCGCCAAGAAGCTTGTCGAGGTCGCTCACGAGTTTGGCGCGACCTACGTCGCCCACGGCTGCACCGGCAAGGGTAACGACCAGGTCCGCTTCGAGGCTGCCGTCAAGGCCCTCGACCCCGAGCTCAAGGTTATCGCCCCGGTTCGCGAGTGGGACCTGAAGTGCCGTCCCGACGAGGTCGCCTATGCCCACGCTCACAACGTGCCGGTTCCCGAGGGTGCCAACGACAACCCCTATTCAATCGACGACAACCTGTGGGGTCGTGCCATTGAGTGCGGCCACCTGGAGGATCCCTGGAACGAGCCGCTCGACGACGCTTGGGTTATGACCAAGAATCCCGAGGACACGCCCGACACCCCGACGTATACCGAGATTGAGTTTGAGGCCGGCAAGCCCGTCGCCGTCGACGGCAAGAAGATGAAGCTCTCCGAGATCGTCGTCGCTCTCAACAAGATTTCGGGCGACAACGGCTTTGGCCGTCTCGACCTGGTTGAGGACCGTCTGGTGGGCCTCAAGAGCCGCGAGTGCTATGAGGTTCCCGGCGCCCTGACGCTCATCACCGCCCACAAGGCGCTCGAGGACATTTGCGTCGAGGGCGACTTGCTCAAGACTAAGATTAAGCTCGAGCAGGATTGGGCCACCGCCGTGTATAACGGCCAGTGGTACAGCCCGCTCAAGAACGCGCTCGACGCCTTTATGGCCGACACCCAGAAGTTCGTGACCGGCACCGTCCGCCTGAAGTTCTTTAAGGGCAACTGCCATGTCGTCGGCCGCAAGAGCCCCTTCAGCCTCTACGACTACGGTCTGGCTACCTACGACCGCGACACCACGTTTGACGAGAAGGCCAGCGCCGGCTTTATCGAGATCGATACGCTGTCGCTCAAGACGTGGGCAAAGGTCCAGGGTCCCAGCTCTGCTGCCGCCCAGGCCTAAGGCTTTTCCTTCCCTTGGTATCCGCGCGGCCCATCCGCGTGATACAAAACGGGCGCACGGGGTCCCTACCTTTCGTTATGCTTGCTGACACTTCTTAACATCGGTGGCCCCTACGTTCCGCCCGCATATATGACGCCGCGCTTGCGGCTGAGTCCGAGCCCCGCCGGGGTTGTCCGGCGGGGCTCTTTCTATCAATTTGTCGGCCTTGCGCCTATATATGAGGAGTATCCAATATGTTCAATGTCATCGCGCATGCTTTATTTGCCCTCGCGCCCGAGCTCGATGCTGCAAAGGTCGAGGACGTCCCTATGAGCCTGAAGGCTTGGATTGACGGTTCGCAGGGCAACATCCGGAGGGAGACGTTGGGTGCCAAGTGCATGGTGCGTCACTTCTTTGCAAATTAGCTACATGGCCCCGCATGCAGTGGGGAATGTGCAAAACTAGCGGTTGGTAAATCGCTTTAGCGACATGGCGCATTGCTTTGGGCGCTTCGTTTGGTATTTGATGAAAGGGGACGATCCCATGGCTCTTTGGGGCGGTCGTTTTGAGGCGGGCGTGGCCGAGGTCACGCAGGAGTTTGGCGCGTCGCTGCCGGTCGACAAACATCTCTATAAGCAGGATATCGCCGGCTCTAAGGCACATGCCAAGATGCTGGCCGCCCAGGGCATCATCAGTGCCGAGGACGAGCAGGCGATTGCCGAGGGCCTGACCGGAATCGAGCAGGATATCGATGCCGACAACTTCACCTTCGATATCAACGACGAGGACATTCATATGTCTATCGAGAGCGAGCTGACGCGTCGCATCGGTGAGGCCGGTAAGCGCTTGCATACCGGGCGTTCGCGCAACGACCAGGTGGCGACCGACACGCGCCTGGGCGTCAAGGCTCTGGCCAAGGAGCTCATGGAGGCCAATCTTGAGCTGCGCCATGTGCTGGTGGATGCGGCTAAGAAGTACGACAAGGTGATTCTGCCGGGTTACACGCATATGCAGCACGCTCAGCCCGTGCTGCTCTCGCATCATCTGCTGGCGTATTCCTGGATGTTCGCGCGCGACTTTACACGCTTGAAGGCCGCCTTTGATGCCGCCGACAACTGTCCGCTGGGTGCTGCCGCGCTTGCCGGTACGAGTTATCCGCTCGATCGCCAGATGACGGCTGCCGAACTTGGCTTTGCGGGCGTGATTCCCAACTCGCTCGATGCGGTTTCCGACCGTGATTTCCTGCTCGATCTGCATTACGCCGGCTCCGTCATGGCGATGCACCTGTCGCGTCTTTCCGAGGAGATCGTGCTGTGGTCGAGCTCCGAATTTGGCTTTATCACGCTTTCCGACTCCTACTCCACCGGCTCGTCCATCATGCCGCAGAAGAAGAACCCCGACTTTGCCGAGCTTATCCGCGGCAAGAGCGGCCGAGTCTATGGCAACCTGGTGCAGCTGCTCGTGACCATGAAGGGCTTGCCGCTTGCTTATAACAAGGACCTGCAGGAGGACAAGGAGGGCGCGCTCGATACCGCCCATACACTCATGCAGTGCCTGTCGGTTATGGCTGGCATGATTTCGACCTGGACCGTCAACGAGGATGCCATGGCGCGCGAGTGCGGCGTGGGACACCTTGCCGCCACCGATGTTGCCGATTACCTGGCCAAGCGTGGCCTGCCGTTCCGCGAGGCACATGCCGTGGTGGGCCATCTGGTCCTGATGTGCGAGAAGCGTGGCTGCAATCTTGAGGACCTGCCGTTTGAAGTGTTCCAGGAGGCAAGCCCGCTCTTTGAGCACGACATTACCGAGGCGCTCGACATCCCGTCGATTGTCGCCGCGCGCACGACCGAGGGCGGTACCGCCCCTGCCGCCGTTGCCGTGCAGCTGCAGCGTGCCGAGGTGCAGCTCGTGGCCGACGAGGGCGTGTTTGGATCGCTGACTAAGGTCGTCGAGATGGGCCACGGGGCAAAGTAAGGGTTTGGCTGAAGCGGCTTTGGCCATTTATTGATAAATCGTTTTTTGCTTTTACGGGCGTCTGCTGTTGCGGGCGCTCGTATTTTGTTGCTATGGGGGAGGGGCTTGTCGAGAACTTCTGTAGGACCTTTGGGCAGGTTGTGAATGGGGTACGTTCACGGGCGGCAACCGACCGTCCGCTCGGTTCGATGCGGTTGATGCGCGGTCGGATGGTACTCTAATCGGGCTTCGAAACAGAAGTGACACATATGGAGCGCTTTAATAAATTGTAGCGTTTCAATAAACAGCTTTTTGTTTAACTGCAGCTAAAACTCTGTTACGATGCAGTCCAGGCGGGTGCCGGAATGGGACTTGGGCACGCGCGAACCTACTTGAAAGGCTACCTTATGGCTATCGAGAAGACCTTCATCATGATTAAGCCCGACGCCGTGCGCGATCGCAAGATCGGCGAGATTGTTGCTCGCATCGAGCGCAGCGGCCTTGTCATCGAGCGCATGGAGATGACCACGCTCGAGCGCGCTACCGTCGAGGAGCACTACGCCCATCTGGCCGACAAGCCCTTCTTTGGCGGTCTCTGCGACTTTATGACGAGCGGTCCGGTCGTCAAGATGGTCGTTTCCGGTCTCTCCGCTGTCTCCAAGATGCGCACCCTTATGGGTGCTACCAACCCGCTTGATGCTGCCCCCGGCACCATTCGCGGCGACTTCGCTGTCGATGTCAACGCCAACGTAATCCACGGTTCCGACTGCCTGGAGAACGCCGAGATCGAGATCAAGCGCTTCTTTGGCTAAACCAGCTTTGACTCCTTAAAGCTGTTAGCGTGTGGCTTGGGCGCCGCGGAACTCCATCCGTGGCGCCCTTTATATTCCAGTAGATTTCTGGTAAACGCGTAGAAATCTACTAAAGAGCCCCCGTCCGGATGTGTGTTCCGGGCGGGAGCTGGCGTTAGCGTATGGCTTTGTGGGTCTTTAGGCCTCGTCGACAATCTTGAGGCCGCGCGTGTGGTCGATCTCGTTGAGAAGGTTGACGCGACGCTCGTGGCGGCCGCCCTCAAACTCTGCGTCGAGCCACTCGTCGACAATCATCTTGGCGAGCTCGGAGCCTACGACGCGGGCGCCAAAGGCGAGCACGTTGGTATTGTTGTGCATGCGCGAGAGCTTGGCGCTGAAGGGCTCGGAGCACACGACGGCACGTACACCCTCGACCTTGTTGGCAGCCAGGCTAATTCCGACACCGGTGCCACAGATGAGGATGCCCAGGTCGACGTCGCCGTTGGCAACGGCCTTACCCACCTTGTAGCCGGCGATGGGGTAGTCAAAGCTCTCGGAGGTGTCGGTGCCAAAGTTCACGACCTCGCAGCCGCGCTCCTTCAGGTGCTCGGAGATGATGTTCTTGAGCTCGACGGCGGCGTGGTCGTTGCCGATACCGATCTTCATAGATGGTTCCTCTCTGGTCTGTGCGGCGAGATTGCTAAAGGTTTTACCGCGTTCGACTGCATGATAGCGCGACTTTTGTGTAAACGCTCGGGCGTTTTTTGGTCAAACGCTTTAGCTTGCAACAAGACCGGTTTCCCATGAATAATTCCGCCAGTTTGCGGTTGAGCGCCGTCCGCCGGAAGCATGGTTGCGGTTTTTGATGCATTGTTATCAAATAAAAGAACTAACTATTCTTGAGAGTGCAGCCCGTTATACAAGTAGGAGATACCTATGTCTACCGATTCCCTTCGTGATACCGCGTTTTGCGATGTTTTGAACCGCGAGCTTGTCTGTGCGCTCGGCTGCACCGAGCCTATTGCCGTTGCCTATGCAGCGGCGCTTGCGAGCCAGACGCTCGGTTGCGAACCCGATCATATGGATGTTGCCTGCTCGGGCAATATCATCAAGAACGTTAAGAGCGTGACCGTGCCCAACTCGGGCGGCATGCACGGTATTGAAGCGGCGGCCGTGCTGGGTGCCGTGGGCGGCGACGCCAAGAGCGCGCTCGAGGTGCTTGAGAGCGTTGACGATAAAGACCGTGCTCGCGTGACCGAGCTCCTCGCCGATGCCGGTTACTGCGATGTGTCGCTTGTCGAGGGTGTGCCCAACCTCTACATCAAGGTGACTGCCACGGCCGGGGGCCATACCGCAGTCGTCGAGATCACCGACCACCACACCAATGTCACGTGCCATACGCTCGACGGTATTCCGGTATGCGGCAAGTCGGCGGGGGAGTGTGCCGCCTGCGCCGAGCGCGTTGTGGCCGAGCGTGCGGCAGATAGCGCTGACACGCCCATGTCGATTGAGTCCATCATCGACTTTATCGAGGACGGCGACATTGAGGGTGCCCGCGCTGCCGTTGAGCGTCAGATTGACCTGAACGGTGCGATCAGTGCCGAGGGTCTCGCGCACGCTTGGGGTGCCGAGGTGGGTCGCACGCTGCTGGGTGCTCGTGCCGATGACGTCGCCTGCCGTGCCCGTGCCCGTGCAGCCGCCGGGTCCGACGCCCGCATGAACGGCTGCGCGCTGCCGGTCGCTATTGTGTGCGGCTCGGGCAATCAGGGTATTACCTGCGCACTGCCCGTTATGGAGTATGCCGAGTACCTGCGCTGCGACCACGAGCGCCTGGTGCGCGCCGTGATGCTGTCCGATCTTATCGCCGTGCATATTAAGAGCTATATCGGTGCACTCTCGGCGTTTTGCGGTGCTATTTGCGCCGCGTGCGGTGCCGGTGCCGCGATTACCTGGCTGTGCGGTGGCACGCGCGAGCAGATTGGCGCAACGGTTTCGAACACGCTCGGTAACGTGGGCGGCATCGTGTGCGATGGCGCCAAGGCAAGCTGTGCCGCCAAGATTTCCGCTGCCGTCGATGCGGCGATTCTGGGCCACGATATGGCTATGCAGGGTCGCGGCTTCCGCGCCGGCGAGGGCCTGATCCAGGATACCGTTGAGCAGACGATCGCCAGCATGGGCTACGTGGGCCGCGTGGGCATGAAGGACACCGACGTCGAGATCCTCAACATCATGATCGGCAAAACCCAGGTTTGTTAGTTACGCGGTTTTACCAAACCGCGTAACCAGTCGACGCTGCAAACGCCCCTAAGCGGCAATCTGCCTTTCAATCGTCGGGCATGGCCAGAAGGCCTATGCCCTCCTCTTTCAAGGCACATTGCTCGCTTAGGGGCATTTTCGCTGACTTGTGCTCAACCTGCGGCGCCATTTTGTTTGGAGCGAGGGGTCCTACGACAGTTCGTCGGCTATTTGGTGCTCGTAGAAGGCTTCTACTACGGCGTTGAATTCGCGCGCGAAGTCTTCCATGGTTCCGCGCCAGGTGGCTCGGCTGGGCTTGCCTTGGCCCACAAAGGCGGTTTGGATGCCGCAATCGGGGGACGGGAAGTCGCGTTTGGGATCGTTGCCCACCATAAGGACCTCGTGTGGCTCGAGCCCCATCACCTGAAGCTGCTCTAGATAGTAGGTAGCATCGGGCTTGCAGCGGGTGGTGTTTCCCATGTGCGTCACGAGTTCAAAGGGGGCGTCGGCCAGGTCGCCCCAGCCCATGCGGCACTCGATGGCCCCCTGGGGAAAGCTGGGGTTGGTAAAGAGCGCGCAACGCAGTCCAGCGTCCTGTACGGTCTGGAGCGCGGCGTGCGCGCCCGGCATAGCGTGGGCGTTAATGACATCGTCGTTCTTGTACGGAAGAACTTCGCGGTCATAGTAGGTAAACGCCTCGTAGATGAGGGGATCGGAGAGGCAGATCCCGCATCGGCGCTCGACCTCTTCTTGGTAAAACTCAAGATTGGTGCGGTTGTCCGTGCCGCTGCGGCGATTGGCGTTGAGGTCGACCAGGATGGTGCCGAGGCGTGCCATCGTGCCACCGCGGCTGCGGCGCCCGATATCCGCGAGCATCGAAGAGACATCCTTAAAATAGCGAAGGATGAACGCGTTGAGGTTGATGCTAAGAAGCGTCTCGTCCATATCGAAAACGACTGCTTTGAGCACGCGGGCACCTTTCTCGAAAAATCGATCTAGAATCGTTGGCTCCGGATACTTTACCCCAAAGCCGAATGCCTGGCTGGTTATCGTCAAGTTGCGGAGACGTGTGTTCATAAGATTACGAAAAAGTCTCCACACGAGTAAAAAATCGCAGTTCACGCTTGAAATCGAACTCATTTCCCCGTAACCTATACGAACGTGATTGCATAAGCGTCACATTAGTATCTGTCGGCTCCCGAGTGTTCCTAAACGTTGTGTGCTTGTCGCACCCTTCTGTAGGTCCTAGCAATCGGGGCCCCGTAGTTCGAAAGGGGTCCACCTTTGAGTGAGATTCAGAACTCGTCCATTTTCTCTCTTGACGATGTCAATGAGGAGGAGATGAACAACCTCATCGACGGTACGATTACCGACTTTGATGAGGGCGATCTCGTTAACGGCACTGTCGTTAAGATCGAGCATGACGAGGTGCTCGTTGACATCGGATTCAAGTCCGAGGGCGTTATCCCGGTCCGCGAGCTGTCCATCCGCAAGGACGCTAACCCTGCAGACATCGTTGCACTCGGTGATCCCATCGAGGCTCTGGTTCTCCAGAAGGAGGACAAGGACGGTCGTCTGGTCCTGTCCAAGAAGCGTGCCGAGTACGAGCGTGCTTGGAACCGCATCGAGGAGAAGTTCAACTCCGGCGAGAACGTCGAGGGCGAGGTTATCGAGGTTGTCAAGGGCGGCCTGATCCTCGACATCGGCCTGCGTGGCTTCCTGCCCGCTTCCCTCGTCGACCTCCGTCGTGTCAAGGACCTCACCTCCTACATGGGCACCCGCATCGAGGCTCGCGTCATCGAGATGGACCGCAACCGCAACAACGTCGTCCTCTCCCGTCGCGTCGTGCTCGAGGAGTCCCGTAAGGCCGAGCGCTCCGAGATCCTGTCCAAGCTCAAGTCTGGCATGCGTCTCCAGGGCACCGTTTCCTCCATCGTCGACTTCGGCGCCTTCGTCGACCTCGGCGGTATCGACGGCCTCATCCACATCTCCGAGCTCTCCTGGAACCACGTCAACCATCCTTCCGAGGTTGTCAAGGTCGGCCAGGAGGTCGAGGTCGAGGTTCTCGACGTCGATCTCAACCGCGAGCGCATCTCCCTGGGTCTCAAGCAGACCACCGAGGATCCGTGGCGCGCACTGGTCAAGAAGTACCCCGTCGGCGCTATCGTCGAGGGCACTGTGACCAAGCTTGTCCCGTTCGGCGCTTTCGTCGACCTGGGCGAGGGCATCGAGGGCTTGGTGCACATCTCCGAGATGGCCAACAAGCACGTCGATCAGCCTTCTCAGGTCACCCACGTGGGCGACAAGGTTCAGGTCAAGGTCATGGAGATCGACCTCGACCGTCGTCGTATCTCCCTGTCCATGAAGTCCGCTGCTGAGACTCTGGGCGTCGAGATCGAGGTTACCCCGCTTCCTTCCGAGAAGAAGGACGAGGAGACCGACGCCGAGTAAATCGGTTTGACGATCACTTGTTTTAAGGGATCCGTCCGTAATGGACGGGTCCCTTTTTGCATTTGGTGCCGAGATGCACGATGCTGCCCATGCTGTCCACAGGCTATTTGGTTGTCGCTGCATGAAAAAACGCCGACATCCCGCCTCGGGGAGGAGGCGGGAACGCACCGAGTAGACGGAGGGGTGCGGAGCGCGGTCGCGTCTCGACTGACGACGTTGCCCATCGACAGGACCATTGTAGCGCATGGCGGTTCTTGGTTTATCGTGTCGAGCGTTTGCGTTGTGCCATTGCCTGCGGCAACGGTGTGTTACACTCTTGCACTGCTGAGTGGGCCAGACGGTCGCGCGATGTGCTGCTTGCAGTACGCGTGAGGAAAGTCCGGGCTCCAGAGGGCGGGATGCCGGCTAACGGCCGGGCGGAGTGATCCGACGGAAAGCGCCGCAGAAAAGAAGACTCCCACCTGCGCCGCAAGGCGTAAAGGGAAAAGCTGAAACGGTGGTGTAAGAGACCACCAGCGTCGTGGCAACACGGCGGCTTGGCAAGCCCCATCCGGAGCAAGCGCGAATAGGAACGCTATGGGCCGGCCCGGTCCGCGTTCGGGTAGCGTGCGTGGAACTGCACGGTAACGTGCAGACAAGATAAATGACCGTTCACGACAGAACCCGGCTTATAGGCCCACTCAGTAACTATGTTGACGCTGCGAACCCGTCGGCGCGGCAATCTGCCTTTCAAGCCTTCGGGCATGACCATAAGGTCAATGCCCTTGTCTTTCAAGGCACCTTGCTCGCGCTGACGGGTTCTCGCTGTTGGTGACGGTATCATTGGCGTTTCCGTTCTTGTTGACGAGGGCAACGGTGCTGTCTTTGCCGTATTATTGAGGCTGTTTGTTGCTGCGCTTTATTTTGTTGAGGGGCTTTGTTGGACAGCTATTTTACTCTGCAATCGAATATTGAGGCTTCGGGCGAGTTTGTGGACCGCAAGAGCCGGTTTATTGCCCAGCTGGTCCATATTGAGTCCGAGGACGAGGCGAATGCCTTTATCGAGATGGTTCGCAAGCGTCATTACGACGCTCGGCACAATGTTCCTGCGTGGATTTTAGTCGATGGACGCGAGCGCCAGAGCGATGACGGTGAGCCGAGCCGCACGAGCGGTATGCCGACGCTCGAGGTGTTGCGCGGCGCAGGGCTCAAAAATGTTTGCTGTGTGGTGACGCGCTATTTTGGCGGCACACTATTGGGGCCTGGCGGCTTGGTGCGCGCCTATACCGCGGCGACGCAGGCGGCGGTGGCTGCGGCTCAGGAGGCCGGGCAGATCGTCGAGATGACGAGTGTCGTGCCTGTTGACGTGCATGTGACCTATCCGCAGTATGAGCAGGCGCTTCGTTTGGCGCAGGATTCGGGTGCCAAGGTTTCGGATGCCGATTACGCGGATGCCGTGACGATTCATTTGGTGTTTAAGGCGGGGGAGCAGGAGTCATTTTGCGCTAAGATGCGCGAGCTTATGGCGGGGCGCGAGGAGATTGAGGTCGGCGCTCCCGAATTTGCCGAGTTCTAACGGCGACGGCCGGCGTGCTTTTGGATGGATCCCAAGCGCGCCGGCCGTCGTTTTTCTGTTGCTGCCGTTTACTCGGCGAGCTGCTTTAGCACATCGCAGGCGATCTCGACGGCATCGTCGATGCAACCGGGGCAGCTGCGGAGCGGACCCTTATCCAATCCGATGCCCTTGAGCGTGCCGCAGACGGTCGTCGTATTCTTCTCGCCAAAACGCTTGGCGATTTCGCGCGACAGCTTGTAGGTCTGGCCCTTGGTCTTGGGGTTTTCCATGCCGTCGCTCATTACAAAGCCCATGATGGCCACGGCGCCCGAGATAGCGCCGCAGGTTTCGGTCATACCGCCCATGCCGGCGCCAAAGCCCTCGGTGAGGGTAAAGGCGACCTGGGGGTCGAGCCCGACGGCGGGAGCGAGCGTGCAGGCGACGGCCTGAGCGCAGTTAAAGCCACGGGCGTGGTATTCGGCAGCCTGAGCCTGACAGGCGGTGATGTCGAGCTGGGCCGTGTCGATTTGCTTCATCGTTGTCTCCTTGGTCACGGTGTACCCGCCTATGGTACCCGTGACGGTGCATGTAATCATCGAGAGCTTCATGTATGCCTCATTTTTATCTATCGAGCAAATGTCCAAGGCTTGAGATAAATGACCCTGATCAATTAGTCCCATAACCTACCTTGGGGATGGGTTGAGAGGGGTGCAGGGTAGCGGTATCGTGAACCGAATAAAATTAAAACCCAGGCAAGGGAGCTAGATATGAGCGAGCAGACTATCGGTACCACATGTGTTCAGGGCGGCTATCGCCCGGGCGATGCAGAGCCGCGCCAGGTGCCCATCTACCAGTCCACCACGTGGAAGTACGACACGTCCGAGCACATGGGCAAGCTGTTTGACCTAGAGGAGTCGGGCTACTTCTATAGCCGTCTGCAGAATCCCACGTGCGACCTGGTTGCCGCCAAGATCTGCGAGATGGAGGGCGGCACCGCTGCGATGCTCACGAGCTCGGGCATGGCTGCGAACTTTCTCGCGATCTTTAACGTGGCCGGTGCCGGCGATCACGTGGTCGCGAGCTCTGCCATCTACGGCGGTACCTACAACCTGCTCGCCCATACCATGGAGCGCATGGGTCTGACCTGCACGTTCGTTGCCCCCGACTGCACCGATGAAGAGCTCGAGGCAGCGTTTGAGCCCAATACCAAGCTCGTCTTTGGCGAGACGATCGCCAACCCCGCCCTTGCCGTGCTCGATATTGAGCGCTTTGCCAAGGCCGCGCATGACCACGGCGTGCCGTTGATGGTCGACAACACCTTCCCGACGCCCGTGATGTGCCGTCCCTTTGAGTGGGGCGCCGACATCGTTACGCACTCCACCACCAAGTACATGGATGGACATGCTGCCTACCTGGGCGGCGTAATCGTCGACCACGGTCAGTTTGACTGGATGGCTCATGCGGACAAGTTCCCGGGTCTCACCACGCCCGACGAGAGCTACCACGGCGTGACGTATGCCGAGAAGTTCGGTCGCGAGGGCGCCTTCATTACCAAAGCAACCGCTCAGCTCATGCGCGACCTCGGCCCCATGCAGAACCCGCAGGCGGCGTTCTTCTTGAACAGCTCGCTCGAGAGCCTGCATGTGCGCATGCCGCGTCATTGCGAGAACGGCCTGGCCGTTGCCAAGTTCTTGCAGAGCCATCCCAAGGTACGCTTCGTGAGCTATCCGGGCCTGGAGGGCGATAAGTACCATGACATCGCTCAGAAGTACATGCCCAACGGTACCTGCGGTGTTGTGAGCTTTGGCTTTAACGGTGGTCGCGCGGCGGCCGAGACCTTTATGAAGAGCCTCAAGCTCGCCCAGATCGCCACGCATGTGGCCGACGCCCGCACTTGCTGCCTGCATCCCGCTAACGCCACGCATCGCCAGATG
>CABRFG010000026.1 GCA_902470095.1 uncultured Collinsella sp. | reverse complement strand
CAAAGGAAAGCACTTAATGTGCTTTCCGTCTTGCGCAGGACTGTAGAGCAGGAAACTTCATATGCGGCCCTCCCGGGCGCAAGCAAAAGGGCGACCCCTTAGGAGTCGCCCTTGTTGAGCTGCTTATATGTAGCTGTTACTCGGCGTCGTGGTGACGGCGGGGCTTGCGGCCTCCGTTGTCGCCGGGACGGCGCGGACGGTCGCTGCGCTCGGAGCGCTCGCGACGCGGACGCTCACGGCGCTGGAAGTGCTCGCCGTCGCACTCAGAGGCACCCTCGGCACGAGCCGGGGCCTCGGGCTTGTCAAGACGATCGAGCGAGATCTTGCCGCGATCGTCGACCTCGATGACGACGACCTTGACCTCGTCGCCCACGTTGAGGACGTCCTCGACCTTCTCCACGCGGCCCTTGGCAACGCGGGAGATGTGCAGCAGGCCGTCCTTGCCGGGCAGCAGGTTCACGAAGGCGCCGAAGGGCTGGATGGAGACCACGCGACCGGTGTACTCCTCGCCCGGCTCGGGAACCTTGATGATGAGCTTGATGCGCTCGACAGCCTGATCGACGGACTCGCCGGTACCGCCGACAAAGACGGTGCCGTCCTCCTGGATGTCGACCGAGGCGCCGGTCTCGTCCTGGATACCGCGGATGACCTTACCGCCGGAACCGATGACGTCGCGAATCTTATCGGTCGGAACCTGGATGGAGACGATACGCGGAGCGGTGCTGCGTGTGGTGTGGCGCGGCTCGGGGATCACATCGAGCATCTTCTGCAGAATGAAGGCGCGACCCTCCTTGGCCTGCTGCAGAGCGCGGGCCAGGATATCGAAGGTGAGGCCGGTGGCCTTGTTGTCCATCTGCAGGGCGGTAATGCCCTCGGTGGTGCCGGTGACCTTAAAGTCCATGTCGCCCAGGAAGTCCTCGAGACCCTGGATGTCGGACAGGACCACGGTCTTGCCCTCCTCCTGGATCAGGCCCATGGCAATACCGGAGACCGGGCGCTTAATGGGCACGCCGCCGTCCATAAGGGCGAGCGTGGAACCGCAGGTCGAAGCCATCGAAGAGGAGCCGTTGGACTCCATGACCTCGGAGACGACGCGGATGGCGTAGGGGAACTCGTTCTCGTCGGGAAGCACCGGAAGCAGAGCGCGCTCAGCCAGGTTGCCGTGACCGATCTCGCGGCGCTTGGGGCTGCCCATGCGGCCGGTCTCGCCGGTGCAGAACGGCGGGAAGTTGTAGTGGTGCATGTAGCGCTTGCCCTCGGTGGGCTCAATGGTATCCAGACGCTGGCCCTCGTTGAGCATGCCGAGCGACAGGACGGAGAGCACCTGGGTCTGGCCGCGCTGGAACAGGCCGGAGCCGTGAACGAGCGGCAGGTAGTTGTCCTTCACCATGATGGGACGGATCTCGTCAGCGGCACGGCCGTCGACGCGCTCGCCGGTCTCGACGACCATGGTGCGCATGGCCTTCTTCTCAAGCTTCTTGAGCGCCACGGGGATCTCGCGCTCCCAAGCGGCCTGCTCCTCCTCGGTGAACTCGGCGCGGATGGACTCCTTCAGAGCCTCGACCTTACCGATACGGGAGAGCTTGTCGGCATCGCGAAGGGCGGCTGCCATCTCGTCGTAGTGGGCGAAGATGCGCTCCTGGACCTCCTCGACGGGCTGATCGAGCGGGTACTCCTTCTTGACGATGGGGCCGTTAACCTGCTCCCACTCGGCGACGAACTCGTCCTGAGCCTGGCAGAAAGCAGCAAGGGCCTCCTGGCCAAACTTCATGGCGGCGAGCATGTCGTCCTCGGAGATCTCCTCTGCGCCGGCCTCAACCATCGAGATAAAGTCGGCGGATCCACCCAGCTCCAGGTCCAGATCGGAGTTCTCGCGCTCCTCGTAGGTGGGGTTGACGATAAACTCGCCGGTCTCCACGTTACGGCCAATGCGCACGCAGGCAAGCGGGCCCTCGAAGGGCACGCCGCCGAGCGTCATGGCCAGGGAAGCACCCATGACGTTGATGACGTCAAAGGGGTTGACCTGGTCGGCGACAAGCGAGGTAGCGACGATGTGCACCTCGTTGCGAAAGCCATCCGGGAAGCTCGGGCGAATCGGACGGTCGATCATGCGCGCGGTGAGCGTGGCCTTCTCGCTGGGACGGCCCTCACGCTTGAGGTAGCCACCCGGGATGCGGCCGGCGGCGTACATCTTCTCGTTGAAGTCGACGGTCAGCGGGAAGAAGTCGTAGTTCTTGCGCTCCTTGGAGACGACCACGGTGTCGAGCATGGTGGTGTCGCCCTGCTTGACCAGGCAGGCGCCGGTGGCCTGCTTGGCAAGCTCGCCCGACTCAAAGGTGTAGGTCTTGCCGTACAGCTCAAAGGTCTTGGATACGAGTGTCATTGTTCTCCTTTACCCCACAGGCCCCTTGCCTGCGGGCTTCTCATGTGACGCGGGCCCCCTGCCCCCGCCACGCTTCAGAGCGTGATTGTTCACGCCCTTACACAAAAAGAGCGCCCCGCTGCGCAGGACGCTCTTAGCATGTACAAATCCTACTGGATGTTGTCGCGGATGCCCAGAGCCTTGATGAGCTCACGGTACTCGACGATGTCGTTCTTCTTGATGTAGGAGAGAAGACGACGACGACGGCCGACGAGCATGAGCAGGCCACGACGGGTGTGGAAGTCCTTCTGGTGGGACTTCATGTGCTCGGTCAGCTCCTTGATGCGCTCGGACAGGATGGCGACCTGAACCTTGGGGTTGCCGGTGTCGACCGGGGTGTTACCGAACTGGGCAGTCAGCTCCGCCTTGCGCTCTTTGGAAACAGTCATTGTTTCACCTTTCGTTTTGCGTCGCCATCGGGCGACTCGATTCGCCTCGGACTGGGAAGCCGCCGGTGGAGCGAGCAACCAAGGTCGAGGTACCAACAGGTCGGTATGTTACCACAAGCAGCCCGCGCCTGCGCATCATCACCGACCCAACATGAATTCCATCGCACGGAGGCGCTGATCGGTGTGCGTCGCAGCCCAAACATGCGAAAGCCCCAGCAAAAAGGCTGCGGTATGCGGGTCGATTCGCTCGGCCAAAAGCGCATCGAAGGTCATGAACATGAGGGCTCGCAGCCATGCGGCCTCACCGGTCGACACCAGTTCGGCACCTGGAACGCTCGACGCGCACGACCCGCACATGAGGCCGCCCGCCTGGGGCGAAAAATACGACAGCATGGGGTCTCCGCACAGCACGCAGACCGAAAAATCGGGTCGATAGCCAACGTGCGACAACAGCTTAAAGACATATGCCGCCACGAGCAGGTCCATATGCGCCGCGTCGAGCCCGCTGCCGACAAGTGTGAGCGCCCGCTGCGTGATGGCAAAGGTAAACGGGTCCTCGTCCTCGAACGAGCACACGCGCGCGACCTCGGCAATCGCGCTTGCGGCGCAAGTCGTCTCGTAATCGGGCGCAGCGCCGAGCGGCGCTTCCATAAGCTCGGCCTGAGAAACCACGTCGAGCGAGCGTCCATGTGCGAGCAGCATATCGACGGTACAGAACAGCTCGCAGCGCGCCGCCAACCGCCCGCCGGGTTTGCGGGCACCCTTTGCCACGGCACGAACCTGCCGACCCCGCTCGTCAAGCATCGTCAGGATCAGGTCGGTCTCTTTGAGCTTCGTCTTGTCGAGGACGAGCACTTTCGTGCGATATGTGCGAGAACCTGCCATTCGCGCCGCGTGTCCCTAATCTTCGGCGTTGTAGCCGAAGCGGCGAATCTGGGCCTCGTCGTCACGCCAGCCGGCCTTGACCTTCACGTCCAGCTCCAAAAAGACCTGCGTGCCAAAGATGCGTTCAAGGTCGCGACGGGCGTCGATGCCGATATGTTTGATCATCTCGCCGCCCTTTCCAATGATGATGCCCTTTTGGCCCTCACGCTCGACGTAAATCGTGGCGTGCACGCGCAGGACCTTCTTAGTCTGCTCGAGCGCGTCACAGATGACGCCCACGGAGTGAGGGATCTCGTCGCGGGTGCGACGCAGAACCTTCTCACGCACAAACTCGGCAACGAGCGTCTCGTCGGAAGCGTCGATACCCATGTCCTCGGGGAACCAACGCGGACCCTCGGGCAAAAAGTGCGCAACGGTCTCGATAAAGGCATCGACGTTGAAGTTCTTGACCGACGACGTCACGATCTCGTCGTCATACTCCATAAGCTCGTGGGCGGCCTTGAGCTGTTCCATAACCTGGGCGGGATCGGCCTCATCGGCCTTGGTGAGCACCAGGACCTTCTTGCAACGGGCGCATCTGACGCGCTCGGCAACCCAAGCGTCTCCCCTGCCGATCGGCTTGGTGGCATCAATCAAAAACGCGACGACATCGACATCGTTCAGCTCGAACAACGCGCTCTTGTTGAGCTCGGATCCCAGACCGTCCTTGGGCTTATGAATACCCGGGGTATCGACAAAGACCAGCTGGTAGCCGGGACGGTTGACGACGGCGCGCATGCGGCGGCGGGTCGTCTGGGCCACCGGTGAGGTGATGGCGACCTTTTTGCCATAGCAGGCATTAAGCAATGTGGATTTGCCTGCGTTGGGGCGTCCGACCAGGGCCACGAAGCCGCTGCGGAAACCAGGCTCAACGTCGCCAAAGCCCGCAAGGCTGTCGCCCTCGTCGCACAGAGCGTCGAGCTCCTCGTCGCTCATGCCCTCAAACGGGTCGAACTCCTCGACATCCTCGAGCTCCTCGGTATCCACCGCGTCCAGGACCTCGTCATCCAAAACTTCATCGGTAGACTGCATATTGTCGGACATGGGAATCCCTTTCTAAATAAAGCCAAGCGCGTGGGCAAATACCAGCACGCCCACAATCGCGGCGGTGATGGAAAGAATGTATACAGAGGCGGCGGCGATGTCCTTCGCACGCTTGGCCAGCGGATGGAGCTCCTGGGTCGCCAGGTCGACGATAGCCTCCATAGCGGTGTTGCACAGCTCGCCGTGAATCACCAGGCCGCAACAGATGATAATCGTGGCCCACTCGGCAATGTCGAGGCCCACGATACAGCCGGCAATGACGGTGCACACGCCCGCCACGAGCATGACCTTAATGTTGCGCTCGGTCTTGACGGCGGTGACGAAGCCCTCCATGGCGTAGGAAAACGACTTTAAGAAGGACGGATGGTCCTTGTTCGATCCGGGAATCATAGACGGCTCCTAGTCGTGGGCGTGGTTGGTGATGGGGCCGACGTGGACTAGCTTGGGGTCCTCGCCGCGCTCGAGCGCCAGATCGCGCAGGATGGCGTCCTCGCGGGCCTCCATAACCTCGGCCTCGTCGTCCTCGATATGGTCATAGCCCAGCAGGTGCAGCATGCCGTGTACGAGCATCAGACGACACTCGTCAGCGGGGCTATTGCCAAAACCGGGGGCCTGACGGGCAATAACCTGCGGGGCCAAGATGATATCGCCGAGCTCGAGCGCCTCGTCGGCGGGAATATCCTCGTCAAAGGCCGAGTCGCATTCAAACGAGAGCACATCGGTGGTGCGGTCGATACCGCGCCACTCGTGGTTGAGCTCGTGCATCTCGTCCTCGTCGACATACGAAAGGGAAATCTCGACTTCACGCTCAACGCCCTCGGCGGCAAGCACGACCTCGCAGATGTGCTCCACCTCCTGCGCGTCGAGCAGCGTATCGAGCTCGGCATCGTTGCTGATCAATACACTCAACGGGACTCCTTTCGGTCGCGCAGGCGCTGCTCGCGCACGTCATCATAAGCATCATATGCCTCGACGATACGACCCACCAGGGCATGACGCACCACGTCGGCACGCTCGAGGTGAGAAAATGCGACATCGTCGACACGGCCCAAAATCTGCTCAACGTCGGCAAGACCGCCACGACGACCCACCAGGTCGCGCTGGCTCAGGTCGCCGGTAATCACGAACTTGGAGTTGAACCCAAGGCGTGTCAGGAACATCTTCATCTGCTCGGGCGTGGTATTTTGCGCCTCGTCGAGCACCACGAAGGCATCACTCAGCGTGCGGCCGCGCATGTAGGCAAGCGGGGCGATCTCGATCACGCCGCGCTCCATAAGCTCATCGGTGCGCTCGCGATCCATCATGTCAAAAAGGGCGTCGTAAAGCGGACGCATGTAGGGATCGATCTTTTCCTCGAGGGTGCCGGGCAAAAAGCCCAGATTCTCCCCCGCCTCGACAACCGGACGCGTCAAGATCAGACGGCCCACCTCGTGACGCTTGAGCGCGGCAACGGCGAGCGCCATAGCCAGATAGGTCTTACCGGTACCGGCAGGACCCAAGCCAAACGTGATGGTATGCGAGCGGATGGCATCCACATAGCGCTTTTGCCCGAGCGTCTTGGGGCGAATGACGCGGCCGCGATACGAAAGCAGCACGTCATCGCGAAGCGACGTAGCCTCGTGCTCACCGTCGCGCAAGACAGCCAGGCAGCGAGAGACATCGTCGACAGACAGCGTGCGCCCGGCGGCCGCCTCGCGAAAAGCGTGTTCGAAAAAACGCGCCACGAGTTCGACCTCATCCGGGTCACCGCTCACGGCGATGCTAACGCCACGGGCGACCACGTGAGCGCGAACCAAACTCTCAAGCGCACGAAGAACGCCGTCGCCGACGCCCAAAACGCTCGAGGGATCAATTCCCTCGGGAACGGTAAGTCTAATCTTCGAGGCTTCCATGAACCTCCCTGCGTGCATGGACCAAGCCGGAATCATCGACTCCGATGATAGCAACATCGAGCAGGCACGGGGCTGTAAGTCCACAGGTATCGTCAAGACGGGCATGATGGAACGAGCCGAGCGTCAGGTTGTCACCATACTCGAGCACGGCACGCTCGACCGTGCCCACGCGACGACGAGCGTCGGCAATAGCGAACTCCTGTGCGGCGGCCCGCATACGGCGGCTGCGCTCGGCCATAACCTCGGGCGGAACCTGGTCGGGCATGTCGGCAGCAAGGGTACCGGGACGCTTGCTGTAGCGGAACACGTGCATACGCGAGAAACCCACACGGCGGCACAGCGCCAGCGACTCCTCGAACTCCTCGTCCGTCTCGCCAGGGAAGCCGACAATAACGTCGCAAGAAAGTGACGCCTGCGGCAGATTGGCGCGAATCATACGCACCGTGTCCTCAAAGGCCTCCGCACTATAGGGACGGCCCATGCGATGCAGGGTCGCCGTGCAGCCGGACTGCACGGGCAGGTGCAAAAACGGGGCGATACGCTGCGGAAAGCGCGCCATAACCTTAAGCAGGCGCTCAGAGATATCCATGGGCTCAACCGAGGAAATGCGCACATGCGGGATAGACGTGCGCTCCATGATGGCCTCGAGCAGCTCATCGATTTCGACGTGCTCGTCGGTCGCGCTCTTGCCATCGTAGGCACCCAGGTTCACACCGGTCAGCACCACCTCGGGCACGCCGGCCTCCTGGGCCTCGCGAACTTGCTCGAGCACGGACTCGACGGGCACGGAGCGCTCGGGGCCGCGTGCCTTCCACACAATGCAATAGGTGCAGCGATGGTTGCAGCCGTCCTGAATCTTCACGCCCAGGCGAGAGCGACCGAGCACATCGACCACCTCGCCATCGCTGCAGGCGGGAACGTTATCGGACTCAACGCCCAGCACCTCGCAGACACGTTCGGCGACATCGATCTTGGACGGCTCGGCGATAACGCGATCCGAAAGCTCCAGCAGCTCCTCAGGATGCAGGTTGACGACGCAGCCGGTCACGACCACATAGGGCTCGTTTGGATAGGCCAGCGCATGACGGACGGCCTTACGGGTCTTGGCCTCGGCCTCGCCCGTAACGGCACAGGTGTTAATGACGATCAGATCGGCATCCTGGGGCTCCACAATAGCAAAGCCCAGGCGCATAAGGTCGGCAGTGATACGGTCAGACTCAACCCGGTTGACACGGCAGCCGAGGTTGACGACGGAAATATGGGGTGCGAGCACGCGGGCTCCTTAATCGAGGATATCGTCGAGGGCACTCTTGATACGGTCGGTCACCGACTTCTTACCAGAAGCGACGTCATCGCCCATCTCATCGGCAAAAGCACGGAGCAGTTCGCGTTGCTTATTGGAAAGATTGGTGGGAACGACCACGCGCAGTTGCACGATCAGGCGGCCACGCGAACCGCCACCGCCAATGCGCGGCATGCCGTAATTATTGACGCTCACGGTGTCGCCGTACTGGGCGCCGGCGGGAACCGTCACCTTAACGACCTCGTCGGGCATAATGCCCTCGACCTCGATCTCGCAGCCGAGCGCAGCCTGCGCAATCGAGATATCGCTCACCAGGTACAGGTCGTCACCGTTGCGCTTAAAGCGCTCATGGTCGGCAACGCGCACGTTGACAATCAGGTCGCCCGAGGGCTCGCCGCGAAGGCCGGCCTCGCCAAAGCCGCTCACACGCAGCTGGCGACCGGTCGAAACGCCGGCGGGAATATCGATGTCGATCTTTTCGTGCGAAGGCGTGCGGCCCTGGCCGTCACAGGTCTCGCAGGGATGATCGATGACCGTGCCCTCGCCGTGGCAGTCGGGGCAAGGCGAAGAGGACTGGACCTGGCCCAAAAAAGAGCGCTGGACCGTGGTGACATAGCCCGTGCCGTGGCAGCGGCTGCACTGTTTTTCGGTCGCACCGTCAGCCTTGCCCGTACCGTTGCAATCCTCGCAGGGAGCAAGGCGGTCATAGCTGATCGTCTTTTTGCAGCCGAGCGCCGCCTCCTCGAGCGTCACCGAAAGCGAGATGGCCATGTCACGTCCGCGACGACGCTCACGACGGCTGCGGGCGCCACCGCCGGCACCGCCGCCAAAGAACGACGAGAACAAGTCGTCCATGCCCATGCCACCAAAGATATCGTTGATATCGACGTAGCCCGAACCACCAGGGCCGTCGGCGGTGCCGTAACGGTCGTAGTTAGCACGCTTCTGCTCATCGGAAAGAACGGAATAGGCCTCGTTGAGCTCCTTGAACTTGGCCTCGGCCTCGGGGTCGTCCGAAACGTCCGGGTGTACGGTACGGGCCTTCTTTAGAAACGCGCGCTTAATCGTCCGCGCGTCGGCATCCCTGTCGACGCCAAGCACCTCGTAGTAATCCCTATTTTCCGACACGACCTAATCCTTCCGACTTTCATTATTGTCACAGTGCGTCCTATACCCAAGCTGGGCCGGCCGCAAACAGAGGGTTTGATGTTATTGCATTTGGTACGGCGAAAGCATGGCCCGTTGCGAGCAGCTCGCGAACCAAACCGACACGAGCGCGAACATGAAGCCGTTGGCAAAACCGTTGGCAAACTGCATCGCACCGCGCTTCCACCACAGCAGACTGCGATGAAGCACACCGTCCGAAAGCACCATGAACAGGCCCATGGTAAACGGAATAAAGCACATCACGGCAAAGGCCGAGAACACGCCCGAGATGGCCGAGAGTACCAAAAACGGCGCCACAATGCCCATCAGGTAAAAACCGGTACGAGCTTTGCCTTCCAAGCGCTCGGCCTCAACATGGGCGCGGCCGACCAGATCGCCGCCCGCGGCACCGTTGGTGCCAGCATGGCCCATGCCGCCAATGCGGACCTCGTCGCCATCGTGCGTGCCGGCAGGAAACTCAATCGTCTGCTCGGAGGTTACGCGAGTACGACCGCTGCCGCCGCAATCAGGACAGGGGTCGGCCACGACCTTACCGGAACCGCCGCACTCGGGGCAGACCGACTGGAACGTGCCCGCACCAAACAGGAAGGACAGGTCGACGTCGATATGGCCGCGGCCGCCACAGCTTGGGCAGGTATGGGCATGCTCGGAGGAGACAGAGCCCGAGCCGCCGCAATGTCCGCACGTATCGAAACGCGTGTAGCGGACGGTCTTGCGGGTACCGCCCTTGGCCTCCTTGGCGTCGAGTTTGATATCGACGACCACGTTGGCGCCGTTCTCGGGATTGTAGGCAGCCTGCCCGCGACGCGGCTGGCCCCAGGCGCCACCAAAGGGAAAACCGCCCTCAAAGGGATTGCCATGGCCCGCGCTACCGGCGTAGCCGCCGCCATAGGGCGAAGCCGTAGGAGCGCCGGCGAAGGGGTTGCCCGAACGCATGGCGTCGTAGCGCGAACGCTTCTGCTCGTCCGAAAGCACGGCGTAGGCCTCGGAAACCTCTTTAAACTTTTCCTCGGCATCCGGCTCTTTGTTGACGTCCGGATGGAGCTTGCGGGCCTTTTGCTGGAAGGCCTTTTGAATATCACGCGAGGTGGCGTCCTTGGAGACACCCAGAATCTCGTAGTAATCTTTTTCGTTCATCGTCGCCATGCGCGGCAACCTCCTGCTCACAGCAGCGTATATATTCCGGTAATTCTACCCGAGCGGCCTAGGCTAGATCCCAAAACAGCTCGAACAGAACATTTCCATCGAGCCAGCCCAGGTGTGTCGGCGCCAGACGAGCTCGAACATGGCCCGCGAGGACGTCTGCCGAAGTGAAGGGTCCCTCATGGACCCCGAGCGTCTCGGGAACCCAAGTGGCAAGACCCAATTCGAGCGCGCGATCGCAGGCAGCTGCCAGCTCGCCCGTTGGGATGACGCAAGCCGCACGAACCAACAGGTCGGACACAATACCGCGCGTCATGCGACAAGCGAGCATCAGGTCTTCAGCCGCAGCCTCACGCTGCGACAGATATTCGGCCTCAAACGCCGTCGCGTCATCGTCACGTTGCACCAGACGCACGCGGTACGCATCGCCTCGAGAAGAAACACTGGGGAACAAACCTGCAAGACGGTCGAAATCCTCGGCGTCGAGCATGCCCGCGGCAGAACGACCAAGGCCGAGGTAGCCCCGTCCGGTCCAGTAGGCAATGTTATGGGCACACTCATGGCCGTCGAGCGCGTAGCTCGCCACCTCATACGGGTGATAGCCGGCAGCACCCAGGAACACGCGTGCCACGTCCATGCAGGCGGCCTGAAAATCCTCATCAGGCTCGAGTGACTCGTCGCGGCACGCCATGCGATAGAGCGATGTGCCCTCCTCGAGCGTGAGCGGGTAGACCGACACATGATGCGGGGCCGCCGCCAGCACGCCATCGAGCGTGCGCTTCCAACTCGCTGCGGTCTGCCCGGGAAGTCCGCACATAAGGTCGCACGACACATCAAGCCCAGCGTTCTTGACCGTCGCGATGGCGGCGAGCGCCCGATCGGCATCGTGAATACGGCCGATGGCAGTAAGTTCGGTGTTATCGAGCGTTTGCACGCCCAGAGAGACGCGTGTGACACCAACCTTGACAAGTGCAGTAGCAAGCTCGGCGGTCAGCGACTCGGGATTGGCCTCGCAGGTAAACTCAACGGGGGCACACCACGCACGAATACGCCGCGCCAGCTCCACCAGGCGCTCCCCCGCCAGCGACGGCGTACCGCCACCAACATAGACGGTGCGGATCTGGTCAAGGGCACCAGCCTTGCCAAAAGCATCGAGGCGCGCGAACAACTGCTCAAAATAGGCATCGAGCGCAGCGCTCAGGTCGCACGAAGCAAAACTGCGCGAGTCAAAGTCGCAGTACCGGCACTTTTGGGCGCAAAACGGCACGTGCACGTACAGCGCGGTAACGGCCACCCTTAAGCCTCCAGCGGATGAGGGGGCACCGATTCGCCAGCGGCAAGGGCGGCCTCGCAGGCCACCACATCGCGCTCGATCTCATCGACCAGCGCCATAAACTCCTCATACGTGGAGCAGCGCACCACATGGGCACGCCAAGCGGCGGCATGGGGCATGCCTTTTAAGTACCAGCTTGCGTACGTGCGGGCACGCGACATGAGCGGTAAGAGTTCATGCGTCAGCGTAAGGTGCTCACGCAGGGCGTCCAGGCGCTCGACGGAGCTGCGCGGCAGCACCGGTATGCCATCGAGCGCAAGAGCGCGAGCATCACCGAACACCCAGGGGTTGCCATAGATACCGCGCGCGATAAACACCGCGCTGGCACCCGAGCCTTGCAGATGCTCAGCAGCGTCCTTGGCCGAGAACACATCGCCCGAACCGATAACGGGAATCTCGACGGCGTCGGCCACCTCATCAACGACCGACCAATCGGCCTGGCCCGTGTAGAGCTGCGTGGCGCAACGACCATGCACGGCGACTGCGGCGGCACCGGCGCCTTCGAGCATCTGGGCAAACGTCGCGGCATTACGGTCCTCGGCATAAAAACCCTTGCGGATCTTTACGGTCACGGGCACATGCGCCGCGCCCACCGCCGCCTCGACGATCTTCTCGGCCAAATCGGGCGTGCGCATAAGGGCAGAGCCCTCGCCCTTGGTGACAACCTTTCGGGCAGGACAGGCCATGTTGATATCGATGAGCGACAGGCGATCGCCCACACGCTCCTCGACGGCGGCGACGGCACTCGCAAACTGCTCGGGCTTGGAGCCAAAGAGCTGCACGCAGATCTGCTGCTCCTCGTCGGCCGGCAGCACCAGGCGCCAGGTCTTGTTGCTGGCATAGGCAAGGCCCGCCACGCTCACCATCTCGCTGTAGGCAAGGTTGGCACCGCGGCGGCGGCACATGATGCGATAAGCGGGGTCGGTTACGCCCGCCATGGGAGCCATAAGGAACGGCTGCTCGGCATAGGCGCCCAGCAGCCGCTTGCTGTATTCGGAAAGCGCCATAGACCTACTCGTCCACCTTGAGGATCGCCATAAAGGCCTCCTGCGGGACCTCGACCGAGCCGATGGCCTTCATGCGCTTCTTGCCCTCTTTCTGCTTCTCGAGCAGCTTGCGCTTACGCGAGATATCGCCGCCGTAGCACTTTGCAAGAACGTCCTTGCGACGCGCTTTGACGGTAGAACGGGCGATGATCTTGTTGCCGATAGCACCCTGGATGGGAACCTCGAACAGCTGACGCGGGATGATCTCCTTAAGTTTGTCGCACAGACCACGAGCCAGGCCATAGGCCTTGTCCTTATGGACGATAAACGACAGCGCGTCCACCTCGTCGCCCGAAAGCAAGATATCGAGCTTAACGAGCTCGGAGGGACGGTACTCGTTGAACTCGTAGTCGAGCGAGGCATACCCCTTGGTGCGACTCTTGAGCTGGTCAAAGAAGTCCAAAATGAGCTCGGCAAGCGGCATATCGAAGCGCATCTCAACCGACTTGCTCGTGAGATGGATCATGTCGGTCGTAATGCCGCGGTGCTCGATGGCGAGCTGCATGACGGCACCCGTGTACTCAGGCGGGCAGATGATCTTTGCCTTGAGGTAGGGTTCCTCGATGCGCTCGATGCGCGTGGCCTCGGGAAGATCCTGCGGGCTGCGGACATCGATCATTTCGCCGTCGGTCTTGTAGACGTGATAGTCGACCGAGGGACTCGTGGCAATGAGGTCCAGGTTGAACTCGCGCTCCAGGCGTTCCTTGACGACTTCCATGTGCAGCAGACCCAGGAAGCCCACGCGGAAGCCAAAGCCGAGCGCCACCGAGGTCTCGGGCTCCCACACCAACGACGGGTCGTTGACGTGCAGCTTATCGAGCGCGTCACGCAGGTTCTCGTAGTCCTTGTTATCAATCGGGAACAGGCCCGTATAGACCATGGGCTTGGCCTCGCGGTAGCCGGGAAGCGGCTCGGGGCAGGGATTCGACGCCCACGTAAGGGTATCGCCGACGCGAACGGCCTCGGGGTCCTTCAGGCCCGTGACCACGTAGCCCACCTCGCCGACCGTCAGCGCATCGACCGGGGTCTCGGCGGGACGCTTGACGCCCACGCCATCGACCAAAAAGTCGCCCTTTGCCTGCATCATGCGCAGGGTATCGCCCTTTTTGATGGAACCGTCAAAGACGCGGACCGTGGCGACGACGCCACGATACTCGTCGAAGTATGAATCCAGAATGAGTGCCTTGAGCGGAGCGTTCGCATCGCCCTTGGGCGGAGAGATCAAAAAGACAATGGACTCCAGCAGATCGTGGATGCCCTCGCCGGTCTTGCCCGAGACACACACGGCATCATCGGCAGGAATCGCCAGGTCATCCTCGATCTCGGTCTTAACCTCGTCGGGATGGGCCGAGGGCAGGTCGATCTTGTTGATGGCCGGCACAATGTCCAGATTGGCGTTCATGGCGAGCGTCGCGTTGGAGACGGTCTGCGCCTCGACGCCCTGCGTGGCGTCGACGACGAGCACCGCGCCCTCACAGGCGGCCAGCGAACGCGAGACCTCATAGGTAAAGTCCACGTGGCCCGGCGTATCGATTAGGTTGAACTGATACGTCTCACCATCGTCGGCGTCATAGGAAACGCGAACGGCATTGGACTTGATCGTGATGCCGCGCTCGCGCTCGATATCCATGGTGTCGAGCAGCTGCGACTCCATGTCGCGTTCGTCGACGGTATGGGTGAGCTCGAGAATGCGATCGCTGATCGTGGACTTGCCATGGTCGATGTGCGCAACGATTGAGAAGTTGCGGATGTGGGAAATGTCAATTGAAGTATTCATGCGGACTATCTTACCCGAGCGGTACAAAAAATGGAGCCTGTTCCATAAAACAGGCTCCATTTATGCGCGTAATCTGTGTGGTGTGAAATTTACAACTTAAGCGTTGATGCTGTTCACGAGCTTGGCAAGACCGGACTTGCGGTTGGAAGCCTGGTTCTTGTGGATAACATGCTTGGCGGCAGCCATGTCGAGACGCTTGGTGACGGTCTTGAGGGCAGCCTGGGCCTTCTCCCAGTCCTTCAGGGTGTTGTAGGCGTTGACGGCCTTCTCGGCGTCGCCCTCGGCGACGGCGGACTGGACGTGCTTGGTCAGCGTCTTGAGCTCGGACTTGACAGCCTTGTTACGCATGCGAGCTGCCTCATTGGTGCGGATACGCTTCTTCTGAGACTTGATGTTTGCCACTTCTGGAGTTCCTTTCGAGTTCCTTGCAAAAAATGTATGACACCTCTGAGACACGGTGAGGTCATGCAAGCGCCTACTATAGCACGCTCCCCCTCAAAGGGATAGAACGAATTTGTCAAATAGGCAGGTATCATCACGATTTTCTCAAGATGTTCGTAATCCAGAGCAAAAGCGCGGTCTGAGAATCGGCCGAACCCTTGAGCGCGAGCCCCACATCGACCGCACCCTCGAGCGCTGCGACGAGCTCTGCCATCGAAAAGCGACGTGCCCAGGTCAGGTGATTCTTGACCTGCCAGGACTGGAGCTTGAGCGTTGCGGCCAGCTCACGACCCTGTCCGCGCGCATCGAGCGCCTTGGCAACGATAAGCTCGCGAATGCGGCCGCACAACAATGTGTAAGTCCACACGTAGCTCTTGGCGGGCAGTAGATTGAAGAGCTCGAGCGAGCGGCGCATGTCACGGGCCGAGACTGCATTGAGAAAGTCCCAGGGTTGAACCTCGGCCGTACGTACAATCCAGCGCTCAACGTCGGCAAGCTCAATCTGGGGCGCCTCGACCATCTGGACAAGCTTAGCCAAGTCGTTATCGAGCATGCGAGTGTTTTCACCCGAACGCGAGACAAGCTCCTCGGCAGCCGCCGTCGAGATCGACTTGCCGCGCTGCGTCGCCATCTGCTGCACGCGGCGCGGTAACTCCCAGCGCTTGGTGCCGGAGCAATCGATCACGGCCTTCTTGTCGATTTTGGCGATCGCCTTATACAGGCGCGTGTTCTTGGCAAGCGAGTCGGCGATGATGAGGCAGACCGTCGTGGGGCTGGGACTCGCCAGATAGTCGACAAGCGGCTCCGAGACCGCCTTAGCGAGCTTTGAGCAGCCATCAAGGATTACCAAGCGAAACTCGCTGCCCATCGGAAAGGTGTTAAGCGATCCGATAATGGACTCGATATCGGGGTCCTTGGTCATGTCGCGCTCGTCGAGGTTGAACTCGACCATGCCCGACTTTTCCAGACGCGCCTTCATACGCGAGACGGCGTGATCGCGCTTGACGCCGTCGGTACCGACGATCAGATATGCCGGCAGCAGACCGGTTTCGGACATTACGCTCCCCTCCCGCAGGCCTTCGTATTCGTTCCGTGCCATTCTAGCCCAGGGGCCCACCACACGCCAACGACGTCGTCACGGTCGCTGGCATCGCATCGCAAAGCCCTTTGCGGTCGGGCTGATGGTGATATCACCGTGTTCGATGGTGCATGCGAACGCACCGCCCGCTTCCTGAACGGCATCGATGCAGGCATCCGACGGATGACCGTATCGATTCCCCTTGCCGGCGCTCGCGAGGGAAAGCTCGGGTCTCAGGACGTCCAGCAACTCACCATCGACTGAAACCTTGGAGCCGTGATGCCCAAGTTTAAGAACATCGATATCCCCCACCTCCTGCACGAATTCCCGTTCTTGGTCGAGCTCGGCATCACCAGTGAGGAGCATACGCAGGCTCTTGCCTTCCTGAACATAAGAGAGTAGCAGGACAAGCGAGTCCTCATTTCCCTCGCCATCTACGGACTCGAACGGCCACATCACGCGGGCACAAAATGAGCCGATGTCGACCGTATCCCCACGGCGCACCTGCCGATACTCAACGCCAGGTCGATTCAATACCTCGGCAGGAGCATCCTCCAACGCATCCGCCGCCACGGCAATCGTTCCGACCGAAAACTGTTCGAGCACGGCAGGTAGACCACCCCAGTGGTCCTCATCCCAATGCGTCACAAAGACGGCATCGATATGGTGCACGTTATTGCGAACCAACGCCGCTACCACGCGCGCATCGAGCCCGCAGTCGACGAGTGCTAATGCGCTGCCCTGGCGGATAAGAATCGCATCCGCCTGGCCCACATCGAGCACCGTCACCGAAGGCGGAGCGAATCGATCCCAGTAGACGTACGGAATCGCAGCCAAGAGCACCAGGCATGAAAGCCCCACCGCCATAGGACGTGCACGGGGACGCGGCCACCAGACCAACAGAACCGCCAGCAAACACGGCACTAGGTATATCGGGCGGCACACTCACAGATGCACCAGGCACGGCGGCAAACAGCTGCTCGAAGAACAGTGTGCAACGGGCGGTAACCATGGGCACTACGAGCGCCCAAGTCCGCAACGGTGCCACGAGCGAAAAGGGAACCATCACGATCGACACAGCAAGCAGTACGCTCACCACCGGACCAATGACCGCATTTGCCAGCGGAGCAATGAGCGAGAACGCACCAAAGGCGGGAATGGTAATGGGAAGTGTCGCCAGTTGCGAGCACAGCGTGACGGAAAATATGTTGGCAACGCCCGATGGCACACCCAGCTCACCCAAAGCGTAGGTCGCATAGGAGCAAAAGCACAGGATCGAAAAGACGCTTGCACACGAGAGCTGAAAGCCCATCTCGAACAGCACCGTCGGCCGCAGTAGCACAAAGATGGACATGGTTACGAAGAGAGCCGATGCGCCGTGCCGGCGACGCCCCGCGCCGTTTACGACAAGCGTCGCGAACACCATGCAGCACGCGCGCACGGCCGAGGGAGAGGCGCCCGTAAAGACAGCGTAGCCCACAAGCGTTATCGCCAATATCGCCCGCTGAAGACCACGTGAGCAGCGAGTCTTTTGCAATACACCCTCGATTACAAACCCCACGATAGCCAAATGGCTGCCGGAGACGGCTATAAGATGCGCCGTTCCCGTCACCGAAAACCAATCGCCCGCCGACTGGGCGCGCAGCTCGGCCGAACGACCGCAGACGACACCGGCTATGAGTGCACGCGCCGGGTCGGTCGCAGGCGCGATGGACGCAAGCAGCCCATTTCGCAGCCGAAGCAGCGGCCCCGGAGAGCCCTCATCGACCGACACAATCCGAACGGCTTTTACCTTGCATACCTCGCCTCGGAGCACGCGCGATCGTCCATACGCATCGTTCTCAAAACGCGAAACGCGACCGATAACACGCACGTGCGCCCCGACCTTGAGCTCGCGGTCGCACGATAGGCGAACCGTTGTCAAGTTCTTACCGTCCGCGTGTGCCTCGCAGGTATAGGAATACACGTCGTCGTTTATGGATGGATCGCCCTGCACGACAAACTCGAAGCCGCTTGCCGCTCGACCGTCGAGCGCCTTCGAGGCGCTGAGCGCGCCCGCAGCCCACCACGCCGAGACGATCGCTCCCGCCACGAGACCGACGGACGCGGCATACAGCCACCGCTTCCAAGGAGCAAGCCGCGCACATGATAGAGCCAGCACAACGAATACCGCCGCCGCAAAGGGAATGGTCCATAGCGGCCCGACCGCCGGCGCCCGCTCCCTCAGCAGCGCATCAGCGGCCATGTTGAGCACGAGGACACAGCTCATGCACATGCCGGCACACAGGGCCATCGTCCACGGAAGCAGGGGCCGCGGAGGCATAACACGCTCGCGCTCGGTCGCACTCATACGCAGATGCAATCTTTGATTTTGGCAAGCTTCTTCTCGCCGATTCCCGACACACGCATCAGGTCGTCAACCGAGGCAAAAGCACCGTTCTTTGTCCGTTCATCGATAATCGACTGGGCCATGGAGGGACCGATGCCCGAGAGCGTCTGCAGCTCTGCCGCGCTTGCCGTATTGATGTTTACTAGGCCCGTTGCGCCACTCACGCCCGATGATGTGGAAGCCCCACCATCAACACCGGCTTCCGCAATGGACGCCTGCTGCTCCCCTACCGTTGGAACATGGATTTTTTGTCCATCAGTGACCTTAGATGCCCGATTAAGCCCCGTAACGTCAGCCTCGGGCGCCAGCCCGCCGGCGGCATCGATCGCCTGGGATACCCGTGCCCCGTCTTTGAGCCTGTATACACCAGGCGACACAACGGCGCCATCGACATCGACATAGACCTCTGCCGCGGCAGAAGCCTTAGTCGAAGAGCCTTCGGATGTCTTTCCGCTCGAAGCATCGCCGGATCCCGGCTCCACTAACGAGCCCGTACCATCAGTGCGCTCAAACGACACGCCGCCGGCACCGCCGCCAAGGTTCGCCATCGCCAAGCCGCTCGCCATCGCAATGACGACCAGTATCGCCATCACCACTGTCTTATGACCGAACAGCTTGTCCGCCCAGTGGTCCATCTTTTTGACCCGTTCGTGTTGTTCGCGCTGCGCCATAGCAAAACCTCCCAACACCATCGTGTCAGGAAAGGAGTCCCGCAACAGCCACGCCCCAAAACCGGTTTTAGCGGTCAAACCAAAAACCGACCAAAACCTTGCACAAATCTATCCATTTATTCAGGCACACGTCAGCAAATGAACACATAGCCGCAAAATGCCCAGATAGCAAAAGACCGACGATGCAGGCGCATCGTCGGTCTATGCACAAATTTACTCGTGATCTTGGTAAATCTCACGCGGAGCAAGCTCCGAATGTTTGCGTTTTAAGGTCTTAGGGGCCTTATACGTGTTGCTTTCGAAGTCGATGTACTCGGTCAGCTTGAGTAGGCGCTCGATCATCTCCTCGTGATCGAACAACTCCCAGGCCTCATGCACGGCATCGGGTTTGGCGTGCGTCTCGGGACGGCGCGGCATAAAGAGCGTGCAGCAGTCGGGAGCGGCCTCAGTCGAGATATCAAACGTACCGATCTCCTCGGCGCGCGCGATGATCTCCTGCTTGTCAGAACCGATGAGAGGGCGGAACACGGGGATCTTCACGGCCTCGTTAACGGCCATGATATTCTCAAGCGTTTGGGAGGCAACCTGCCCAAGCGATTCGCCCGTCACGATGGCCTTGGCGCCCTCGATGTGTGCAATGTGCTCGGCAACCGAATACATAATGCGGCGATACATGATCACGCGCAGGTTGCTGGGACAGGTGACCGAAATCTCACGCTGGCAGTCGCCAAACGGCACCACGTACAGGCGGCCGATCTGGACACCCGGCTCAAGCGCACGGATGATGTCCTGCACCAAATACTCGCTCGTATCGGGCGTCTGCGGACGACCGGAGAAATGCACCGGCACGCACACCGCGCCGCGACGCGCGAGCATCCAGGTCGCCACCGGAGAATCGATACCCGACGACAGCAGCGTCACGACCTTGCCGGCAGAACCAACCGGCAGACCGCCCACGCCGCGCTCGGAGCGCGCATACACATAAACGCTACCCTGGACCACCAGTACGTGCACCATCGCATCGGGGTCGTGCATTTGAACCTTTTTATCGGGGAAGGCCTCACACAGCACCTCGCCCACCTGACGATTGATGTCAATCGAGGTGAGCTCATAGTCAGTATTGGAGCGCTTGGCGTGCACCTTAAACGAATCGAAGGAACCAAACTCGCGCAGCGCCTTCACGGCGGCGGCACAGTACTCCTGAGGGTCGCGATTGGTGTGATACGCCAAAGACACGCGAGCAACGCCGGGAACGGTGCGAATGACACGCGCCGCCTCATCGGCCTGATGCTCGTTAAAGGTCACGAGGATATAACCGGAAATTCGAGACACGGCATTCACGGAAAAGGCGGCCAAGGCCGCCTTGATGTTATCCATGAGGATATGCTCAAAATGTGCGCGGTTCTTACCCTTCAGTCCAACCTCGTGATAGTGGACCAGGCAGACGCGAGCCGCCATTTAGGCTTCAGCAACCTTGTGGCCGAGCGCCTTCTCGTAACGGGCCTCGTCGTAAGAGATGTCGCCGTCGACAATCTCGTCCATAGCCATCGAGATGGTATCGGCACCGGAAAGCCCAATGGTGATGTCATCGACATCCTGGACGGCAAGCACACGGTTGTGCTGGCCACGCAGCATGCTATTGATGTCGCAGGCGCGCTTGGAGGCAAGCGAAGCGAGCAGGAAGCGGTTGTGATCGGTCTTCTCCAGAAGATCGTCAATGCAAGGCTTTACAACGGACACGGACCTCAGATCCTTTCATGCATATCGAGAACGCGAACGAGCTCATCGGTCGCGCGGTCGAGATCGTCATTAACCACTACGTCGTCGTAGCGGTCGGCAAGGGCAAGCTCATCGGCGGCGTTTGTCATACGCAGCTCAATCGTCTCGGGCGTCTCGGTACCGCGACCGACTAGACGCTCGCGAAGCACCTCGAGCGAAGGCGGCTTGATAAAGATCAGCACGGCCTCGGGGAAACGCTCCTTCACCTGCAGGGCACCCTGGACATCGATCTCCAAGATGAGAGACGAACCAGAGGCGAGCTTGGACTGAACCTCGCTCACCAACGTGCCGTAGCAGTTACCGTGGACCTCGGCCCACTCAACAAACTCACCGTTTGCCACGCGGCGGTCGAACTCCTCACGCGTCAGGAAAAAGTAGTTGACGCCGTCGACCTCACCTTTGCGTGGTGCTCGCGTGGTAGCCGAAACCGTCAGGCCCAGGTTCGAGCGGCGCTCGCGCACACGAGTGACGAGCGTACCCTTCCCTGCGCCTGACGGTCCAGAAATCACAAAGAGCTTGGAATCCTGAGCGCTCACTTATTTGGTCAGCTGCTCGAGGAGCTGCTCGCGCTGACGGACACCGAGGCCCTGGACGCGACGGGTAGCGGAGATACCGAGCTCCTCCATGATCTTGGCGGCCTTGGCCTTGCCATAACCGGGGAGAGACTCGATGAGGGTGGAAACCTTCATGCGGGAAGCAATGGGGTCATCGGAGTTGAGCACGGACTCGAGGGACTTCTCGCCCTTCTTGATCTGCTCGCGAAGCTCAGCGCGGGCGTGACGTGCGGCAGCAGCCTTCTCAAGAGCCTGCTTGCGCTGCTCATCGGTAAGCTGAGGGAGTGCCATTCGAACCTCCAAATAGTTGGGTTATATCTGATTCAATAATTGGCATTTTAGCACGTAGAACGTACAAAATGCCCAATCGCGGCTCCATAGGTTAGACGATACCCGCAAAAAGTGCAATATACTGCGCCCAAAGTTAAGCCCCTGGCCTGCGATTCCACACAAAGGATGGGAAAGTTTACGCAGGCACAGGGGCTATTTTGTGCTAATAAGACCCAAAAGTGGTGACTTAGGGGAATCTTTTACGCGACGTTTTCGACCAGCTCGGCGACGATGGCGTCAAAGGCGGCAACCGGATCGTCGGCACCGGTGATGGGACGGCCCACCACAATGTGGCTTGCGCCACGCTCGATAGCCTGGGAAGGCGTCGCCACGCGAGACTGGTCACCTAAGGCGGCACCCACCGGACGCACACCCGGAGTCACGATAAGGGCATCGGGACCCAGCAGCTCACGCATGTCGTGAGCCTCCATCGGCGAGCACACGATGCCATCGATGCCGTTGGCCTGAGCGAGCTTTGCCAGGCGGGCGGCCTCCTCGGCCACGGGCGACTCGACGCCGATCTCGCTCAAGGCATCCTGATTCATGCTCGTGAGCACGGTGATGGCGACGAGCTTGGCGCGGTCCTCGCGCGCCTCCTCGGCACCCTCGCGGCAGGCAGCGAGCATGGCGCCCGAACCCAAGCCGTGAACCGAGAGCAGGTCGGCACCGGCAAGCGAGGCCGAACGGGCGGCACCGCGAACCTGATGCGGAATATCATGGAACTTAAGGTCAAGGAAGACCTTAAAGCCCAGGTCCTTGAACGTCTTGACGATCTGGGGACCCTCGGCGTAATAGAGCGTCATGCCAACCTTGAGCCAGGCGGCATGGCCCGAAAGCTCGTGGGCAAGCTCGAGCGCACGCTCACGGTCGCAGTCAAGAGCGACGATAACACGGTCGCGGGCATCGGTCTCTAGCATTCGAAAGCACCTACCAGTTCGTTGATGTCCTTTACGCCCTGGGACTCGGCCCAGGCCTCGAGCTCATGCGCGATCTTGAGCGAAGCGCACGGATCGACGAAGTTGGCCATACCGACCGACACGCAGGTGGCACCGGCCAGGATAAACTCAGCCGCATCCTCGCCGGTCATGACACCGCCGACACCGTTGATGGGGATATCGACGGCCTGGGCAACCTCCCAGACCATGCGCACGGCGATGTGGTGGCACAGCGGGCCCGAAAGGCCGCCCTTGGGCTTGGCCACGCGGGACTTGCGGGTATGGACGTCGATGGCCATGCCCTGGATGGAGTTGATAACCGAAAGGCCGTCGGCGCCGGCAGCCTCGAGGGCCTTGGCGATCTCGGCGACGTTGACCGGCGCCATCTTCACGAACAGCGGCTTATCGGTCACCTTGCGGCAGGCAGCCATAACGGAAGAGGCGCCCTCGGGTGTGGAGCCCATGGCGGCACCGCCGGCGGCGATATTAGGGCAGCTCACGTTGATCTCGTAGCCGGCAGCCCAGGGGCACAGCTCGACATACATCTCGAGTGCGCGGACAAACTCGTCAACGGAGTGGCCGGCAACCTGACAGATGACCTGGCAGCCGTCCTTGGACAGCTGTTCGAGCCACGGACCGGACTCGCGGGCAAAGGCGGCCACGCCGGGGTTCTGAAGGCCCACGGAGTTGATCATACCGCCGGGGATCTCGGCCATGCGGGGCGCGGGGTTGCCGGGCCAGGGCTCGGCAGCGCAACCCTTGGTGGTGATGGCGCCCAGCTGGGAAACATCGAAGAAATTCTGGAACTGCCAACCGTAACCAAAGGTACCGGCTGCGGTGTTGATGGGGTTCTGCATCTTGACGCCGCCGAAATCGACGGCCATGTTCACGGTACCCACTAGAAGACCACCACCTTGGAAGCATCGAACACGGGGCCGCACATGCAAGCACCCTTCATACCGTCGACCGTCTCGACATTGCAGGTGTTGCAGGCGCCAAAGCCACAGCTCATCATGCGCTCAAGCGACACCTCGCAGTACGCACCGGCCTCGGCGGCAGCGGCGGCGACCTTCTTCATCATGACAGCGGGGCCGCAGCTGGCTACGTAGTCGTAGCCGCCCTCGCCGAGCAGCTCGGCTGCCGGGTCGGTGCAAAAACCGTGCGTGCCCAGCGAGCCGTCTTCGGTGCAAACGTTGACCGTGGCGCCCAGCGCGCGGAACTCATCGATGCCCACAGCCTTGGAAGCGGTGCCAAAGCCCAGGCACACGTCGACGGCAACGCCCTGCTCGGCAAGCTTACCGGCGAGGCAGAGCACGGGCGGAACGCCGATGCCACCGGCGACGAGCAGGGCCTTCCTGGTGCCCTCGGGTACCATCCAGCCACGGCCACCGGGGCCCAGTAGGTTGGAGGTGGAGCCAGGGCCCATCTGGGACAAACGACGGGTATCGTCGCCCACGACGGCGTACCACAGCTCGACGGTGCCGGCCTCGGCGTCGGCGCGATAGAAGCTCAGGGGCACGCGAAGCAGCGAGGACGCATCGCCGGGCACGGCAATGTTCACAAACTGACCGGGCTTGAGCGCACTTGCAAGCTTGGGGGCCGAGATGACGAGCGAGAAGATGCCGTCGGCGATCTCCTGGTTCGAGACGACCTCGAAGTCGTGCATGCGTGCAGTGGAAGGTGTGGGCATAGACGCTCCAATCCCCCATGCGGTTGCATGGTCAAAACGAACAGAAAGCGCGGCACCGCAAGGGCACCGCGCACAAAAGCGATAAGGCTATGCTAGCAGATGCAGCCGTCGGCGAGCGTCTGCTTACCGCCGACAAACACATCGGTGGCACGACCGGTAAGCGTGCGGCCGGCAAAACCGGAGTTCTCGGCGCGCGACTCGTAACCGTCCTCGCCGACCGTCCAGGTGGCAGAGGGGTCGAACACGGTCAGGTCGGCAACGGAGCCCGCCTTGACCTGAACCTGGTCGAGGCCCAGGATCTCACGCGGCTTGATGGCCATGAGCTCGACCATACGGCCCATGCTCATCTTGCCCGTGTTGACCAGCTCGGTGAGCACGAGCGACAGCGAGGTCTCGAGACCGATCATGCCAAAGGGCGCAAGCTCGAACTCGCGGGCCTTCTCCCACGGGGTGTGGGGAGCGTGATCGGTGACGATAACGTCGACGGTGCCGTCGATGACGCCCTGACGGATGGCCTCGGCATCCTCCTCGGTACGCAGCGGCGGATTGACCTTGAGCGAGGTGTTGTAGGTCTCGTCCAGGTCGTTCTCGGTCAGGAACATGTGATGCGGGGTGGCCTCACAGGTAACCTGAACGCCAGCGGCCTTACCGGCACGCACGATCTCCAGGCCATGGGCGGTGGAGATGTGCTGAATGTGCAGCTTGGCACCAGTCAGCTTGGCGATCTCGATGTCGCGGGCGATCTGGAGCTCCTCGCCGGCAGCCGGCCAACCCTCGAGAGCCAGACGGGTCGAGACCTTGCCCTCGTTGATCTGGCCGTGGCCGACCAGATCCTCGTCCTGGCAGTGGCTCATAAAGACCTTGCCGAACATCTTGCCGTAGTCCATGCAGCGACGGAGCATGCCCGCACCCTGCACGCCGCGACCGTCGTCGGTGAAGGCGACGGCGCCGTGGGCGACCATATCGCCCATCTCGGACATGGCCTCGCCCTTAAGACCGCGGGTCATGGCACCCGACGGATAGACGCGGCAGTGACCGACCTCGGCAGCACGGGACTTGACGAACTCCACGACGGTGCCGTTATCGGTGACGGGATCGGTGTTGGGCATGGAGCACACACCGGTAAAGCCGCCCTTGGCAGCTGCGCGGGTACCGCTCTCGATGTCCTCTTTGACCTCGTAGCCGGGCTCGCGAAGGTGAACGTGCATATCCACCAGGCCGGGGACGAGGTACTTGCCGGAAAGGTCGCGGACCTCGGCTCCCTCGACGGCGAGATTCTCGCCGACCTCGGCGATCTTGTCGCCGTCAATCAGGACGTCAACGACACCGTCAAGCTCGACGGACGGGTCGACGACGTGGGCATTCTTAAGAAGCAAGGCCATTATCGGCACCTCCAAGCAGCAGATACAGGATAGCCATACGCACGCAGATACCGGCGTAGACCTGCTCCAGGATGACGGAGCGTTGCGGGTGGTCGGCCATATAGGAGTCGAACTCGACGCCGCGGTTGATGGGGCCCGGGTGGCAGATGATTGCGTCGGGCTTCATGAGCTTCTCGCGGTCCTTGGTCAGACCGAAGAGCTTGTGGTACTCACGAATGGTCGGGAACGGGGCACCCTCGAGGCGCTCCTGCTGCACGCGCAGCATGTAGACAACGTCCAGCTCGGGCAGGACAGAATCGAGATCGCTCGTCACGTGGTCGCAGCCCAGAACCTCGGGCGCCGGCGGCAGCAGCGTGCCGGGGGCGACGGCGTAGGTCTCGCAGCCCATGATCTTAAGGGCGGGAATCAGCGAGCCGCAGACACGGGAGTGTGAGATATCGCCGACGACGGCGACCTTCAGACCGTGGAAGTCACCCTTATGCTCCCAGATGGTGTACAGGTCGAGAAGGGCCTGCGTGGGGTGGTTGTGCTTGCCGTCACCGGCGCAGATGACGCTCGCGGGCGAGTTCTGCGTGACGATGTAGGGAGCACCGGCGTGCTTATCGCGCACGACGATGCAGTCGATCTTATAGGCGTTGAGGGTCTCGACGGTGTCGACGAGGCTCTCGCCCTTGACCGTAGAGGTCGAGGAGCCGCCAAAGTTAAGGCTATCGGCCGAAAGGCGCTTCTCGGCAAGCTCGAAGGAGCTGCGGGTGCGCGTCGAGGGCTCGTTGAACATGTTGACGATGGTCTTGCCCTTGAGCGTGGGGACCTTCTTGATCGCACGCTCGTTGACCTCGGAGAACGCCTTGGCGGTCTCGAGGATGAGCTTGATGTCCTCTTCGGAGTACTCGGTAATGTCGATCAGGTGCTTATGGTTGAACGCCACGGTACTACTCACCTCCCAGCGGCGCAGAACCCACGTGGGAGCCCGGCGCGACGTCGTTGATCTCGACGGCGGTGTGGCCGTCGACTTCCTTCATATATAGATGCACGTTCTCCTCATGCGACGAGGGAACGTTCTTGCCGACAAAGTCCGGCGAGATGGGGAGCTCGCGGTGGCCGCGGTCAACGAGGACTGCCAACTCAATGCGGCTCGGACGGCCCAGGTCCATGACGGCGTCGAGAGCGGCGCGGATGGTACGGCCCGTATACAGGATGTCGTCCACCAGCACGACGCGCTTGCCGTCGACGCTAAAGGGAATGTTGGTGGCGTGGATCGCGGGAGCGAAATTGGTCGCATAGTCATCGCGGTAGAAGCTGATGTCGAGGCTGCCGAGCGGAACTTCGACGCCCTCGATCTCCTTGATCTCCTCGGCGAGCTTCTTAGCCAGAAGGTCGCCGCGCGTGACGATGCCGACCAGAGCGAGGTCTTCACAGCCCTCGTTGCGCTCGAGAATCTCGTGCGCGATGCGGGTCATCGCTCGATTGACGGCGGTCTCGTCCATGATGACCGCCTTGGGGGAAGTCGTGCCCATCGATCTCCTTCCTCACATGTCTTGACTGCTGACACAGTCAAAAAAATAGATGCCCGACCGCTTAAAGCGGACCAGACACCCACAGGAAGGGCTGCTCTTTGGCAGCTATGTAATTCCATGTGGGTATCTCGTACCCCTTTAATGGTCAAGGGATAGTGTAGCCAACCTCGAGCTTAATTGCGAGCATAAATACAGAGCAATCCGTAAACGGAGCCCAATGTTAGCGCCGGGCGATTTTAGCCGCTAATAGTCAAACGATTTTGACCAATCCCG
>CABRFG010000025.1 GCA_902470095.1 uncultured Collinsella sp. | reverse complement strand
GATGTAGTCATTGGGGACGTTCTTAAACGACTGCCCAACGGCTGTTGAACACATGGCTCGCATGACAGCCGTCTCTTTTATGTTTCCTTTAGCCGTTGCTGCCTAGGATGGGGGTTAGTCGGTAGGAAGGGAGCGTCTATATGGACGACGCGAGCGAGCGTGCAATCGAAGAGGACATGCTCGATCAGTTCAATTACTTTGATGATGAGGATGAGGAGCTAATCGATCGTCGCGAGCCGGCATCGCTTGACTCATTTGATCTGGTCGATGAAGAGCCCGACGAGGACGAGGGCGAATTAATGGAGCCCCCACAGCCTTCGCGCCTTGACTCGCTGCTTTCGAGAGCCCCCATGCACCACGGCGTTCGTGCCGGCGCGCTCCATATGAAAACTGACTGGCACCAGATCGTGACGGCAGGCGATGAGCTTGCCGTCGATGCGCCGCTCACCGATAAATCATCCATCATCTGCCGCACCGGCATGCTTATGCTGGCAAGCGGAACGGGTGCCTGGCGCGTGCGCGATACCATGAATCGTGTTGCCGCCGTACTCGGTGTCACCATCCACGTTGACTTAAGTCTTCTGTCGTTTGAGTGCACCTGCATCGAAGATGGCCACTGCTTTAACGAGGTTGTCAGCCTGCCCACAACGGGAGTCAATACCCATCGCATTTGGATGATGGAGAGCTTCTTAAAGGAAATCGAGACGTATGGGCGCCGGTTTACCGTGCACGAATACCACGAGATGCTCAAGACCGTTGAGAGTTCAAAACCCGATTACTCTCCCTGGCAACAGGGCCTTGCGGCAGCTTGTGCTTGCGGCGCCTTCGTCTTTTTGCTCGGCGGCGGCCCTATCGAGATGGCCTGCGCGTTTGTGGGCGCGGGTGTCGGCAACTTTGCCCGCTCCCATATTCTCAAGCAAGGCCTTGGTCAGTTCAGCGCGCTGACGACCGGCGTTGCGCTCGCTTGCGTTTCGTATCTGCTGGCATTGCTCGGCCTTGGCCAGGTCATACCGGGGGCAATGTCGCACCAAGAAGGCTATATCGGCGCCATGCTCTTTGTGATTCCCGGCTTTCCGCTCATTACGGCGGGCCTCGACATCGCCAAGCTCGACATGCGAAGCGGTATCGAGCGCCTTTCATATGCCGTATCGATTATTGTGATGGCGACGCTCGTAGGTTGGATGGTTGCCGAGTGTGTTGGCCTGGCGCCGGACGACTTTGCCCCACTGGGCCTTTCGCCGCTTGCCCTTACGCTCCTGCGCGTGGTGATGAGCTTCGTTGGCGTATTCGGCTTCTCGGTGATGTTCAACAGCCCGGTAAAGATGGCCGCGGCAGCTGGGTTGATCGGCGCCGTGTCCAATACCCTGCGTCTGACCCTTGTCGATGCGCCGACGATGATTCCCTTCCTGGGCCTCAGCACGGGAATGCCTCCCGAGGCAGCAGCGTTTATCGGCGCGCTGGTATCGGGTCTGCTGGCAAGCTTGGCCGAAGTCAAGCTCACCTACCCGCGCATCGCCCTCACGGTGCCTTCGATTGTCATTATGGTGCCCGGTCTGTATCTCTATCGCTCTATGTATTACATGTGCACCTTCGACACGGTCAACATGCTCGGCTGGTTTGTGCGCGCAGTGCTCATCGTGGCGTTTCTGCCCGTTGGCTTGGGCGTGGCGAGAACCCTCACCGACCCTCGCTGGCGCCATACCAGCTAATTGGTGCAAGGGGGACAGGTTACTTTGCACCAAATGAGTTGCGGTGAAATAGGGACTGAATTGTTGCTTAAAGGGTCAAAACAGTCCGTATTCCACCGCAACTTATGGGGTCGGGGGATTATCGGTGCCCTGCATCTTCATAAACTCAACGCTTACGAAGCGCAGGCCTTTCATGCTAGGCTGGTTTCACCACATAAGTAGTCGCAGACGCGCGTAACACGGGCGGGCGAGATGAAGTCCCAACAGCTCCATCTTGCCCGCCCGTTTTTGTTGCGTGGTGCCGCGGCGTAACACAGAAAGGAATCTGCCCTTCATGCCTATCAACAAACGAGAGAGCCTGCTGTTCACCTTTATCATGTGCTTTTGCATGGTGCTCTGGATGAGCATCTACAACGTTGCCCTGCAGCACGGGGCCATCAACGGCGAGGTCGTTGCCGCTGCGTGGCTCGGCTTCCCCGTTGCCTACATTTTTGCCATGTGCTGCGACTGGTTCGTCGCCAGCCCGCTCGCCAAGGGTTTCGCCTTTAAGTACTTGGTCACGCCGGGCAAGAGCTCGCCGCTTGCCATGACGCTCGCCGTCAGCTCCTGCATGGTCGTTCCCATGGTTATCATCATGTCGCTGTACGGTGCCTGCGAGGGTCTGACGCACATGCCCGGCGGCATCCTTGCGAACCTGTATTCCGTGCCCGCGATCTGGATGATCAACATCCCGCATAATTTTGTGATGGCGCTGCCGTGGAACCTTTTGGTAGCCGGTCCGATTTCCCACTTCGTCTTCCGTCGCGCCTTCCCTGTGGGGACGGTTTTCGAGGAGGAGCATGCCGAGCTCTTGGAGCAGGCTATGGCTCCTGAGTGCGAGTAGCTCGCTTAGGGATCTGCTGAGCGCGGGCGACTTGCTTGGTTGGAGCCCTAAGCGTGGATAGCTCTCTCGGCGACATCGCGGGCGTGAGCGGTGCGCATGACCGGAGGGCCCGTGCTGCTCCGTTGCCCGACGTGCTAGCGCGCAGAACAATCTGTTGGTGCATTCGGCGGCTGCTGAAGCGTTTCGGCAGCCGCTTTTTATACGGAGTTTAAATACAACAGTCTGTTGTATTACGTAGAGTGGTATATCTCTAGCGGGAAAAATGCGAGAGACGGAGCATTATGGCGTTGCTAGTAGGACTGGACGTAGGGTCGACGACGACCAAAGTTTACGCGATGCACGAGGATATGACCGAGGCGTGGTGGGGATATCGCCGCCACGGGGCGTGTCAGACAGCGAGCGTGCGCGCCATGCTCGGCGAGCTCGCCGAGCGCTTTCCCCATGAGTCACTGCGCGTTGCGGTGACCGGCTCGGGTGCGCGCGATATCGCGACCGCGCTGGGCGCCTCGTACGTTCAGGAGGTGGTCGCCAACGCGCTCGCGATCAGCAGGTTCTATCCGCAGACGCGCTGCGCCATCGAGCTGGGCGGCCAAGACGCCAAGATGATCTTCTTCCGCACCAACGATAAGGGAGACATCGAGGTTGCCGACATGCGCATGAACGGCTCGTGCGCAGGCGGTACCGGTGCATTTATCGACGAGATGGCAAAGCTCATGGGGGTCGGCACCGAATCGGGCGAGTTCGAGCAGCTCGCAAGCCGGGGAACGACCGTCCACGAGGTCTCGGGCCGCTGCGGCGTGTACGCAAAGACCGATATCCAGCCGCTGCTCAACGAGGGCATTCCTACCACCGACCTGGCGCTTTCGGCGCTTCACGCGGTCGCCCGCCAAACGATCGGCGGTCTGGCCCAGGGTATCGACATCGAGCCGCCGGTAATCTTCGAGGGCGGTACGCTCGCCTACAACCCCACGCTGGTCCGCGTGTTCCGGGAGCAACTGAATCTATCGGACGATCAGGTTATCGTCCCGCGCGATCCGCAGATCATGGTCGCGCGCGGTGCCGCCCTGTCGCTGACCGACATGTTCGCATCGTCCCAACCGATCGACCTTCCCGACGCTTTTGTCCGGCTGGATACGCTCGAGACGGTCGCGCCCGCAAGCGGGGAGGGACGTCTTGCCCAGCCCTTTTTTGCCACACCTGCCGAGCAGGCGGATTTTACGGCACGCCATGGCAAAGAGACGCCGGCAAAGGGTCCGGATGCGTATGCGCCCGGAGAGACGGTGCGTGTGGCGCTCGGTATCGATTCGGGGAGCACGACGACCAAGTTCGCCCTGGTCGATGAGGCGGGTGAGCTTGTCGATTCGTTCTACGCGTCTAATAACGGCAGACCGCTCGACGTCGTCCAACAGGGTCTTGTCAGCTTGAAGAACCGCTGGGAGACAGCGGGAGTCACGCTTGCGATCGATGCCGTGGGCACCACGGGATACGGCGAGGAGCTTTTCGCGCGCGCGTTCCACGCCGACTACCATACGGTCGAGACGGTCGCACACGCCCGCGCCGCGTGCGCATGCGTTCCCGATGCGACCTTCGTGCTCGACATCGGCGGACAGGATATGAAGGCCATCTGGCTCAACCACGGCGTGCTGACCGATATCGTCGTCAACGAGGCGTGCTCTGCGGGCTGCGGCTCGTTCCTCGAGGGTTTTGCCAAAAACCTCGGAATAGCCGTTGAGGATATCGCGACCGAGGCATTTTCGTCCAAAGCCCCCGCCGTTCTCGGCAGCCGCTGCACGGTGTTCATGAACAGCAGCGTCGTTTCCGAGCAGCGGCGCGGTAAGGGTCCGGGCGACATCATGGCCGGTCTCTGCCGTTCGATTATCGAGAACGTGTTCACCAAGGTCATTCGCGTTTCAAATCTCAACCGTCTGGGCGACAAAGTCGTCGTCCAGGGCGGCACGTTCCGAAACGACGCGGTGCTGCGCGCATTCGAGCAGTATCTGGGCAAACCCGTCACGCGTGCGCCCCACCCGGGGCTGATGGGCGCTATCGGTATCGCCCTGCTCGCGCGCGAGGAATGCCGCAAGGGCGACGCCGGCACGTCGTTTATCGGGCTCGATGCCGTGGAGCGCTTCGAGCATCGCGAGTTCGGCGGCGTTACCTGCCGTCGGTGCAACAACCGCTGCCAGCGCGCGGTCGTGGCATTTGGCGACGGCTCGCTTTACGTCACGGGCAATCGCTGCCCGCGCGGCGGCGCCATCTCATGGGATGAGCTCGTGCGCGAGGTTCCCGCGGCGGAGGAGCTGCGTCCGCAGGGTGCTTGCGAGGCACAGGCACCCGGCACGGGGCGCGACCGGACCGCGGCTGCCCCCAATCTCTTTGTCGACCGCGAGAAGCTGCTGTTCGAGTCGTACCCCACGGTTCCCGTCAGCGGGGGGCGCGATGTCACGATCGGCATTCCCCGTGTGCTCGAGTTCTGGGACACCATGCCGTTCTGGTCGACGTTCTTCAGCACGCTCGGCTTTAAGGTGCGCGTCTCGGGACGCAGCACCAAGGCGATGTACGAGCGCGGTCTGGCGCACGTCACATCCGACACCGTGTGCTTCCCGGCCAAGCTCGTCCACGGGCACATCCGCAATCTCGTCGACGCCGGCGTCGACCGCATCTTCATGCCCATCATCACGACGGTGCCCACCGAAAACACCGCCTCTACCAGCGAGTGGATGTGCGCCGTCGTAAAGGGATACCCCTACGTGATGCGCAATTCCGATAACCCGGAGGAGCGTTTCGGCGTTCCGTTCGATACGCCGCTGTTCCACTGGTACGACGAGGGCGACCGAAACCGCCAGCTCAAGGCGTGGTGCAAGGAGACCTTCGATATCGATGCCGACCTGGTTGCCAAGGCGACCGAGCAGGCGGACCGCGCGCAGGAGACGTTTGAGAACCAGCTGCAGCTGCGCGGCAGGCAGGTGCTCGAGAACGTGCGCGAGGACGGCGGCTACGCGGTGGTGATCGCTTCGCGCCCGTACCACAACGACCCGCTGGTCAACCACGGGCTGCCCAAGCTCTTCTCTGAGCGCGGCATCCCCGTGCTGACGCCCGATGCGGTGCCGGGGGTCTGCAACGTCGATCTTTCCAACAGCCGCATCGACATCGTGAACAACTACCATGCGCGCATGCTGTCGTGCGCGGTCATCGTCGCATCGACGCCCGAGCTCGAGCTCGTGCAGATGGGCAGCTTCGGCTGCGGCCACGATGCGTATCTCACCGACGAGATCGCGCGCATGATGGGCGAGATGGGCTCCAAGGTTCCGATGATGATCAAGCTCGATGAGAGCGACGTCGCCGGTCCCATGGGCATTCGCGTGCGTTCGTTTATCGAGTCGGTCAACCGTCGTCGCGTGGAGGAGCGTGCCGAGGGCGCCCGGGTGCACGCGGTCCATCCGCTCGACGACCCGTATAAGGTCAAGTACACCAAGCGCGACCGGCACGACAAGATCGCGCTGGTCCCCAACACCTCCCATGCGTTCTGCAGGCTCATGACCGCGGCGATGCGCAATCAGGGCGTGCGCGCCGAGGCCCTTGATATCGGGCGCGAGGATGCCATCCGCCTGGGCAAACGCTATGTGCACAACGACATCTGCTTCCCCGCGCAAATCGTGATCGGCGAGGCGCTCGCGGCACTCGAGAGCGGTAAGTACGACCCGCACGACGTCGCCGTGGTGACTGGCAAGTATATCGGCGACTGCCGCCTGACGCACTACATGCCCCTGCTGCGCCGCGCGCTCGACGACGCGGGATACGACTATGTCCCGGTGCTCACCAACGACGACGTCGATGCCCACAATGCGCATCCGGGCTTCAAGCTCGGCCTTGGCCCGAGCATCCAGATCGCCTACGGTCTTCCCATGATCGATGCCCTCGAGGCCATGCTTAGGCGCATCCGTCCCTACGAGCTCGAGAAGGGCGCGGCGGACGCTGCGTTCGACCGCGCGCTCGATGAGGTTATCGAGGGCATGGAGCGCTCCGGGCTGAGAGGCCAGGCGACGGGCTTCAAACGCGCGCTTGCGATCATGGACGCCGTTCCGTACGACCGCTCGAACCCGCATCCGACCGTTCTCATCGTGGGCGAGTACCTGCTCAATTTCCATCTCGGCGCCAACCACGAGATCGAGCGCTACCTCGAGGACAACGGGCTCGAGGTCATCGAGGCGCGCATGACCGACGTGATCCGCAAGACCTATTTCTACAAGCATGCGCAGTCGCGCGAGTTCCACGTCGACCTGTCGCTGCCCGAAAAGGCCTGGTACGCCACGGCGGACAACCTGTTCGAGCTCGCGCACGACCGTTGCGACCGCCTGGGCGCGGCGAGCCCGCTCTACGAGCCGCCGACGCGCATGCCCGAGCTCGTGCGCGCGAGCGATAAGATCCTGCACCATACGTTCGATGCGGGCGAAGGCGTGCTGATTCCGGCGGAGATTCTCGAGCACGCCAAGCGCGGCTGCCGCAACTTCGTGATCCTGCAGCCGTTCGGGTGTCTGCCCAACCATGTCGTGGGGCGCGGGCTCATCCATGCGCTCAAGGAGCAGTATCCCACGGCGCAGTTCCTGCCGCTCGACTACGATCCCGACGTGAGCTTCGCCAACGTGGAGAACCGTCTTCAGATGCTCATCATGAACGCCAAGGCGCAGGGGTGCGGTGAGGCGCATGGCGAGACCGCGTAAGGACGCCGATGCGCCCGATGCACGCACCCGTATCATCGAAGCGTTTTGGGAGCTCATCGAGAACAACAGCATCTTCGAGCTGTCGGTTGGCGAGGTGACCCGCGCCGCCCAGTGCAATCGCGGAACGTTTTACTACTATTTTCACGATTTCGATGAACTCGTCGCCATCGCCATAGCCCAGCTGCTGCAGGATAACGAGCTCATCACCGATGCCCTCTGGCATTTTTCGAGCGAGGGCGACCTTTCGGCGTTCGACCGGCGCGACGTCCGCTGCCTGCTGCGGCGCATCGTCATCACCATGAGGGCGGGTGCCGCCGAGCAGGTCGTGCAGGGCATCCATACGATCATCATCGACCGCGTGAGAGAGATCGTCCACCCCGACGGAGAAGAGCTCAAGGCAGATTCGAGCTTTGCGGTGGGCTTTCTGGTCTCGGGCATCATGGGCTTTGTGATGGCGGTCGGCTTTGCCCGGGAGGGCGGCGAGGAGATAGACCTCGAGCAGCTGGGGGACAGCGCGTGCGCGTACCTGAGGGCGGTCGCCATGCAGACGGTGGAAACGGTCGCGCAAGTCGAGGGCGTCGATACATCCGAGCTGCTCGAACGCGTCTCCAAGGAGGCCGATGCCTATCGCGCATCGCGTGCGACGAGTCCCGACGTGGTGAAAGACGCCTAGGGTTTCTCTTGCGGGGCGCCTGTCGCGCATCGCGCGGTGAGTCCCGCGATGCGGTCATAACCTGCATTCATGTGAGCCGGGTTTATAGATATTCCTCCAGCTGTTAACATAGACAGCCTGTGGGTAAAGAGACAAAAGCGCCGCCGACGGGCGGGCGTTTTGATTTCGATGAACTCATGTAAGGAAACGAGCATGTTAGATAGATTTACCGATCGAGCGCGCAAGGTCATGTCGATGGCCAAACAGGAGGCGCTCGATCTGCACTCAAATAAGGTGGGCACCGAGCACCTGCTGCTCGCACTCGCCAAGGAGGACGAGGGCATCGCTGCCGAGGCGCTGCGCTCGCTTGATATCTCCTACGACGACATCATGGACACCCTCAAGGAGGTCCAGACCACGGTTCCCGAGCCCAGCGAGGAGACCGAGGCTGCCAAGCTTGCCTTTACGCCGCTCGTCATTAGCGTGATGGAGCGCTCCTTCCGCGTGGCACGTGAGAACAACCAGACCTACGTGTCGACCGAGCACTTGCTGATTGGCATCGTCGAAGAGGGTAACGGCATGGCCATGGACATCCTCATGCGCCTGGGTGTGTCGTCCGCTTCCATCAAAAAGGCTATCGAGAAACTTACCGCCAAGGACCAGGACAAGAAGCGTCCGCTCGCCGGCGCCGGTGCCGGGCGTCCCGGTGCGGGCCTGCCGTTCTTTAGCGGCTCGGACGCGTCGCAGCAAAAGGGGAGCGGCACCGACACGCTCAAGCAGTTCGCCACCAACCTTACGCAGAAGGCGCGCGACGGCGAGCTCGACCCTGTAATTGGTCGCGAAAAGGAAGTCCAGCGTATGATGGAGATCCTTTCGCGTCGCACCAAGAACAATCCGCTTATCTTGGGCGACCCCGGCGTGGGCAAGACGGCCATCGTCGAGGGTCTGGCTCAGCAGATTGCAGCTGGCAACGTGCCCGAGAACCTTATGAACCAGAACATCTGGACGCTCGACCTGCCGGGCCTCGTTGCGGGCGCCAAGTATCGCGGTGAGTTTGAGGAGCGCCTCAAGAACGTGATCCAGGAGGCCACCGAAGCTGACGACGTCATCCTGTTTATTGACGAGATGCACACCATCATTGGTGCCGGCTCTGCCGAGGGCTCCATCGACGCGAGCTCCATGCTCAAGCCCGTTCTCGCACGCGGTGCTTTCCAGATCATCGGTGCCACCACGGCCGAGGAGTTCCGCAAGTACCTCACCAAGGACCCGGCCTTCGAGCGTCGCTTCCAGACCATCGATGTCGAGGAGCCGAGCGTCGAGGACACGGTCAAGATCCTGACCGCGCTCAAGCCGCGCTACGAGGAGCACCACCATGTGCGCTATACGCAGGGTGCTATCGAGGCCGCCGCGAACCTCTCCGACCGCTACATCCAGGATCGCTTCCTGCCCGATAAGGCCATCGACCTCATTGACGAGGCCGGCGCCCGCGCCCGCATCGCCGCCAACCGCGCGCCCGAGCCGGTGCGCGAGGCCGAGCATCGCGTGGAGGAGCTTAAGGCCGCCGCGCAGGAGGCCACCGAGAGCGACGACATGAACAAGGCCGCCGAGATCACCGAGCAGCAAAAGGCTGCCGAGATTGAGCTCGCCGAGGCCAAGGCTGCCTGGACGGCCGAGCTCGACGCCAGCCCGCTCACCATCGATGTCTCCCAGATTGCCGATATCGTGTCCGTGACCTCGGGCGTGCCGGTGTCCTCGCTCACCGAGAGCGAGAGCCGCCGCCTGCTGCAGGCCGAAAGCGTGCTCAAGACGCGCATCATCGGTCAGGACGAGGCCGTCGAGGCCGTTGCCAAGGCCGTGCGCCGCAGCCGCTCGCCGCTCAAGGACCCGCGTCGCCCCGGCGGCAGCTTTATCTTCCTGGGCCCCACCGGCACGGGCAAAACCGAGCTCGCCAAGACGCTCGCCGAGTATCTCTTTGGCAGCAAGGACGCGCTCATCAGCTTCGATATGTCGGAGTTTGGCAGTGAGTTCGAGGTCTCCAAGCTCATCGGTAGCCCCCCGGGCTATGTGGGCCACGACGAGGGCGGCCAGCTCACCAAGGCTGTTCGCCGTCACCCGTACTCGGTCGTGCTGTTCGACGAGATCGAGAAGGCGCACCCCGACATCTTCAATATCCTGCTGCAGGTGTTGGAGGAGGGCCGCCTGACCGATAGCCAGGGCAAGACGGTAGACTTCCGCAACACCGTGATCATCATGACGTCCAACGTGGGCGCCCGCGAGATTGCGCAGGATGCGAGCGTTGGCTTTGGCACCACCGGCGAGCAGGGTCTCACGTCGAGTGAGATCCGTGGTCGCGCGATGGGCGAGCTCAAGCGTCTGTTCCGCCCCGAGCTGCTCAACCGTATCGATGACATTGTGGTGTTCCAGAAGCTCTCGGGCGAGAATCTCACCAAGATCGCGCACCTGCTGGTGGACGACCTGCGTCAGCGTTTGATTGCCAACGGCATGAACATCAAGCTCACCGATGCGGCCTATGACAAGATCGTGGCCGAGGGCACCGACCTCACCAACGGTGCGCGTCCGCTGCGCCGTGCCATCCAAAAGCTCATCGAGGACCCGCTGTCCGAGGAGCTTCTGGCCGGCGAGTGGGGCGAGGGCGATACCGTCCTGTGCGACGTGGCCGATGGCAAGTTTGTCTTTAGCCACGGCACGGGCGAGATCCCGGCACCGCGTCCGGCGGGCACGCTCGGTGGCGATACCGCCCCGGCGGCACCGCACACCGGCAACGCCGCGCCCGTGAGCGGCGGCGTGACCTCGGGCCCCGGCGGCATGATGCAAGCCGGTTCCGGCGCGCTGTAGGGCGTGGCGACAATTTGATACGCGCAATCGAGGCGCTCCGGAAAGGGCGCCTCGATTTGTAGAGCTGCGGAAGTTGTGACCGTTACGCTATGCGGTCCACCGTTAGCCGATGATGCGAGGGCGCTCGGCGTTTTCGACTGGTTTATGCACGCAAAGTCTGGGAATATACAAGTCGCATGTCTTACCGTCTAACCAGTTGCGCCAAGGAGGCACCATGGACTACAAGATTACCGGCTACGAGCCCGCCCAGCTGTTCCATTTCTTTGAGGAGGTCAGCGCAATCCCCCGTGGGTCTGGCAACGAGAAGGGCATCAGCGATTTTCTGGTCGCGTTTGCCAAGGAGCGCGGTCTCGATGTGTATCAGGACGAGGTCTACAACGTCATCATTCGCAAGCCCGCATCTGCCGGCGCCGAGAATGCCCCGACCGTAATGCTGCAGGGCCACATCGATATGGTGTGCGACAAGTTGGGCTCCGTTGAGCACGACTTTACGACCGATGGTATCGACCTGGTCGTCAAGGACGGCGTCCTCACCGCTAACGGCACCACCCTGGGCGCCGACAACGGCATTGCTGTCGCTCTGATGCTCACCGTGCTCAACGACGATTCGATTGCTCATCCGGCCCTCGAGTGCGTGTTCACCACCGACGAGGAGACTGGCCTGGTTGGCGCCGAGACGCTCGACAAGTCCCAGATTAGCGCCCGCACCATGATCAACCTCGATTCCGAGGAGGAGGGCGTGGCCACCGTCAGCTGCGCCGGCGGTGTCGTCGTTACCTACACCTGCCCGATCGTGCGCGAGCACAAGACCGGCAGCACCCTTACGCTCGAGATCTCCGGCCTGCTGGGTGGTCACTCCGGCGCCGACATCCACCTGGAGCGCGGCAACGGCAACCTCATCATGGCCCGCATCATCGACCGCCTGATGGTTGCCGGCGAGCCCGCCATCGTCAGCTTTAACGGCGGCACTAAGGACAACGCCATCAACCGTGAGTGCAAGGCCGAGCTGGTCTACACTGATCACGCTGCCGCCGAGGCCGCGGCCCAGATCGCAAAGGGCATCATTGCCGACGTCACTGCCGAGCTCGAGGTCTTTGACCCCGGCTTTACCTGCACCGTCGAGATTGCCGACGACGCCGAGGTCGAGGCCATGGATCAGAAGTCCGCGCTTGCCCTCATCCGCGCCCTGCGTCTTGCCCCTAACGGCGTGATTCGCCGCAACGTCGCCACCGACGGCTCCGTCGAGGTTTCCTCCAACATCGGTGTGGTTGCCACTTCTGACGACGAGGTCAAGATCATGCTGTCCCCGCGCTCCTCGATTACCTCGCTGCAGAACGAGTTCAAGGACCGCCTGCAGACGCTGGCCGATGTCCTGGGCTTCGACGCCAAGTTCGAGTTCGAGTATCCCGGCTGGAGCTATGCCGAGCATTCGCCGGTCCGCGACATCTTTGTCGAGAGCTATCGCGAGCTCTTTGGCTCCGAGCTGCGCATCGAGTCCATTCACGCCGGCCTTGAGTGCGGCCTGTTTGCCGAGGCCCTGCACGGCCTGGACGCCATCGCCGTGGGCCCGACGCTCTCCGATGTCCACACCCCGGACGAGAGCATGGAGCTCGCTTCTGCCGAGCGCTTCTACGAGCTGCTCATCGACGTCCTCAAGCGCCTCGCTGCGTAAAGGTTGCGCTAGCAGCAGTCCGAGCCACGTGCTAGCGGATTACAAATGACATTATGAGAGGGGGCATCTGAGCTTTTGCGACGGGTGCCCCCTCTCTTCTTTTAAGAAATGGGAAATTGATTGGCGTCTAGCCCATATCCGCCTTGATGAGGTCGATGGTGCGCTGGCAGTTTTCGCGGACGGGGCCGAGCATATGCTCGCGCAGGTCCGCCATGCCGGGCAGGTCGGCATATTCGTCCATGACCTCTTCCATGCAAATGGGTACCTCGTAGGCGAGGTCCATCATGGCCGCAAAGCAAAACTTCTCGGATAGCCCGGCATCGGTAAGCGCCGCCTCCAGCGCGGGGTCGCCCATACCGTGGTATCGGCGGATAGCGCCTGGACCGATGCGTCCCACACGGTTTTCGCCGCCAACGCTCATGGCAAGGCGCGCTCGGCGGCGCATGCGCTCATATGCCAAACCCGATGCGACATCGTACATTCGAGCCATCATGGCTGCGCCGTCGTTTCCAAGGAGCAGGGAATAGTTTTTCGCATGCGCATCCGGTGCGCCGATAATGGCGTTGAAGAACAGTATTTGCGTAAACAGATACAGGTTAAGTTGATGGTGGCTCGTATTTATGAGGAGCTCTTGAATGTCGCGGGTGGTCGGGCCGCCGTCTGCCGTGTACTTTTGGGCGGGCATCACCCCAAGTGCCTGGCAGAGGTCTTCTTGATGTAGACGCCTGATCGTTCCGTCTTCGACTTTCATGCGGTCATAGCGCTCAACAATGAGGGCAGGTTCGTCCTCAAACATACGATATTCGACGTTTGCCGTTGCGATACCGGCGCGCTGGGCGCTTTTCATGCAGACAAACTCATTGAGAGCCTCGAGTTTAAATCCGATAACGCCATTTTTGAAAATATGCGTCGTGGGCGAGGAGCCCACACATTCGCACCAGCGACCGTCTATGAGTGCGAGTGCGAACTTGCCCTGGTTGCCTCCAAGTGACCAACTTTCATCTAGACCCATCCACGATGCATCGCGGTCATCTCTGATCGACTTGAGACGCAGCGCAATCTCGTGATCGCCTATAGGGCGGTATTCGCTGGTGCGATGCAGGACGGCGTTGACGTCTTCTTCGGCACAAAACTGCACTCCACCCGGACAGTCAAGTCCGATATGGCTGAGTAGCGCAACGGCATTGTTGGGTCTAACGTCGAATTCGGCAGCAATCGCTTTTCGCTGATCCTCGCTGTCGGGTAGAAGGCCAAACAGGTACGGATTCATGACCTGTTGTCCGTATGTGCGATTCGATACGGGTATGTTGGTCGATAGGGCTGGCCCGTCATAGTCATGATCGTAGGTAAAGCTGATAAGACCGTTCTCATCTTGCGTGAGCGTTCCCGCAGGTACGCCGCAAATAATGGTCCGAAGTGATGTTCTGGCCATTGGCTATTTCCCGTCAGGCTTTGGTTGGACAGATGCGTTTGCGGCAATCGAGACTCCGAGATTGGACATGGCGAAATCTGCGAAGGCTTTGTCGTAGAGTTCAGACGTAAAGGGGGCGTCTGCAAGAACCGGAATGGCGGCGCAGCAACGGTAGCTATGAGAGGGACGTTGAGCGCGATGGCGTCTGGGGGTACTGTGAGGTTGCAAATCGGCACGCGGAACGTTGGCTGATTGCTCATTTTTCGTTTCGCCTATATCCCCTTGAGCGGCGAGCGCCAGTCCGAGAGCATTGAAGATTGCCAATAGCTTGTCGAGTCGAATGCCGGTGGCATCTCCTAGCTCGAGCGATGCGAGCAGGCGCTCCGAAACACCGGCTTTTTTAGCGAGCGCCGCACGGGTGATTCCCTGTGCCTCGCGTGCCTGGCGCACGTAGATGCCAGCTTGGCGCGGTGTGGTGATGGGAAGGGTATCCACGGCGATCTCCTAACGTGCAGACTTTTGCATCATAGTATGACATGCAAAAGTCTGCATGAAAAGGCCTCATGCAAAACTCTGCATGAGGCCTTGCACGGACGTTTAGTTTTGAAGGGTGTTTTACAGCGCCAAAAACCCCAAGTGTTCCAGCAGAATCTTGAGGCCGATAAGGATGAGCACGACGCCACCCACGATGGTGGCGGGTTTTTCGTAGCGCGCGCCAAAGGTGTGGCCGATCGCTACGCCGACGACGGAGAAGATAAACGTTGTGACGCCGATAAGCGATACAGCGGGAACGATGTCAACCGAGAGCGCCGCAAATGAGATGCCCACGGCCAGGGCGTCGATTGAGGTGGCGATGGCGAGGATCAGGTACTCGCCCAGGTCAATCTTTTCGGCATCCTTGCCGTCGCCTTCATCCTCGTCCTCAGTAAAGGCTTCCCACAGCATCTTGCCGCCGATAAAGGCGAGCAGGATAAAGGCGATCCAGTGGTCGATGGGGCTGATGATGCCCATGAACTGGCTACCAAGGGCCCACCCAATTACGGGCATGCCGGCCTGGAAACCGCCAAAGAACAGGCCGAGCACCATGGCGACTTTAAGGTTGATCTTCTTCATGCCAAGGCCCTTGCAGATGGAAACGGCAAAGGCGTCCATCGAAAGGCCAACGGCGAGCAACGCGAGCTCTGCGAGTCCCATAGTCTGACTCCCTCTCTGCGGGCGAACCCGCGTGTACTTCTGCCGGGGGAGCAAAAAAAGACCCGTGGCGTACGCGTTGCGCGCACAGCCACGAGTCTCGTTCATTAAGGCAAGCCAGGCCGCATCGGCCAGTGTGTTGACTTGCCGCGCCACCGGAGGCGAACCCGATCACGCGACTACTCCCTCATTTATGCGAATCCCGATGCTACCACATAAGCAGCTCATTTGGATTGGGGCTCTCAGCTGTGTTCGCTCATTCTGTAAGCATCGGATTTTGCGGGCGTCACAGGGGCAAACCGTGAGAAACTTATTGACGTTTATGGAGCGTATACGATGGGAGCGATGCCTTGGATAAGAACGAGCTGCAAAAGCGTATGGAACAGGCCATCCGCCTGACGGCACCTGGTCAGCCGATCCGCACCGCCCTCGACATGATCATCGCCGGTCACCTGGGCGCCCTTATCTGCGTCGGCGACACCGAAAACGTGCTCGCTGCCGGTAACGACGGCTTCCCGCTCAACATTTCGTTCACCTCGAACCGTCTGTTCGAGCTCTCCAAGATGGACGGTGCCATCGTCATCGACGGCGACCTCACCCAGATCCTGCGCGCCAACTTCCACCTCAATCCCGATCCCTCGCTCGCCACGAGCGAGACGGGCATGCGTCACCGCACCGCCGCTCGCATGTCGGTGCTCACCGACGCCATCGTGATCTCGGTCTCGGCCCGTCGCGCCGTCGTCAACGTGTACGTCCACGGCAAGAGTTACGAGATCCAGCCCGTCACTACCATCATGAGCTCGGTCAACCAGCTCGTCGCCACGCTCCAGACTACCCGTCAGTCGCTCGATCGCTCCCTGCTGCGCCTGACGGCCCTCGAGCTCGACGACTACGTCACGCTCGCCGACATCACCGGTATTTTCTCGAGCTTTGAGATCATGCAGCAGGCAAAGACTGAGCTTAAGGATTGCATTGTCAAGCTGGGCAACCAGGGCAAGCTTGTGCAGATGCAGCTCGAGCAGCTCGCGGGCTCCAGCATGGATACCGAGTACGACCTGATGATCCGCGACTATGCGAGCGATTCCTCCGAGGCCAACGCCGAGAAGATTCGCGCTGAGCTTGCCCGTATGACGCCCAAGGACTTGTCCGACCCGCAGCATGTGGCGGCAGTTCTGGGCTACGACGACCTGGACGAGGACTCCGTCATGACACCGCTGGGCCTGCGCACGCTTTCGCGCGTGTCCGTCGTGCGCGACGGCGTGGCCGAGAAGATCGTCGACGAGTACGGCTCGCTGCAGGAGCTCATGGATGATATCAGCGAGGATCCGGAGCGCCTGGGCGACTTTGGCGTCAACAACCCTGCCATTCTTGCGGACTCCCTGTACCGCATGAAGGGCACCAAACAGGGGAACGCATAATGGCGCCCGTATGCGCCGTGGTCGTTGCCGGTGGCAGCGGTCAGCGCTTTGGTAACCCCGGTGGCAAGCAGCTCGTCAATGTAGCGGGCCGTCCGCTTATGAGCTGGTCCATCCGCGCATTTGACCGTAGCGATAAGGTTGGCCACATCGTCGTGGTTTGCCCTGTCGAGCGTCGTGCCGAGATGCGCCGCCTGGCCATCGACCCGTTTGACTATGACACGCCCATCAGCTTTGCCGATGCCGGCGCGACCCGCCAGGATTCCACCCGCGCCGGCGTGCACGCGGTGCCGGCGGGCTTTGAATACGTCGCCATTCACGATGGTGCTCGTCCGCTCATTACGACCGAGGCCATCGACCACGCTATCGACGTGCTCGTGAGCGACCGCGCCCTCGACGGTGTCGTGTGCGGTCAGCCCGCGATCGACACGCTCAAGATCGTCGACGGCGATAATATCGTCGAGACGCCGCCGCGCGAGCTGTACTGGGCCGCGCAGACGCCGCAGATCTTTAGTGTCGACGCCATGAAGCGCGCCCATGCCGCGGCGATTGCCGAGGGCTTTATCGGTACGGACGATTCGTCGCTGGTCGAGCGCATGGGTGGACGCGTCCGCTGCGTCCAGAGCCCGCGCGATAACCTTAAGGTGACGGTGCCCGAGGACCTGCGTCCCGTAACCGCGATTCTGCTCGGCCGCATGGCCGAGGGAGAGGACCTTCCCCATGTTCAGTAACCTGCGCATTGGACACGGCTACGATGTTCACCGTCTGGTGGAGGGGCGTCGATGTATTATCGGCGGTGTTGACATTCCCTACGAGCGCGGCTTGCTGGGCCACTCTGATGCCGATGTGCTCGCGCACGCGTTGGCCGACGCCATTCTGGGCGCCTGCCGTGGGGGAGACATCGGCAAGCTGTTCCCCGATACCGACCCCGCCTACGAGGGTGCCGATTCGATGGTGCTGCTCGCTCGCGTGATGGACTATGCGCGCGAGCTGGGCTTCGAGTTTGTCGATGCCGATTGCACCATTGCCTGTCAGCAACCCAAGATCACCCCGCACCGCGATGCCATGCGCGCCAACCTTGCCCATGCCCTGGGCGTTGACGTCGAAAACGTGGGCGTCGCCGCCACTACGACCGAAAAGCTCGGCTGGGAAGGCCAAGGCGAGGGAATTGGCGCTTGGGCCGTCTGCCTGCTACAGAAAACTGTTAAGGAGTAACGAATGCGTATCTACAACAGCGCTACCCATAAAAAGGAAGAGTTCCAGCCCATCGAGTCCGGCAAGGTCCGCATGTACGTGTGCGGCCCCACGGTCTACGACAACATTCACATCGGCAACGCCCGCACGTTCATCAGCTTTGACGTGATCCGCCGTTGGCTCATCGCGAGCGGCTACGAGGTCACGTTCGCCCAGAACCTCACCGATGTCGATGACAAGATCATCAAGCGCGCCAACGAGCAAGGCCGTACGGCTGCCGAGGTCGCGACGGAGTTCTCCGACAAGTTCATCGGCGTCATGCGCGCCGCCAACGTGCTCGATCCCGACGTGCGTCCCCGCGCCACCAAAGAGATCGGTCCCATGATCGCCATGATCAAGACGCTTATCGAGCAGGGCCACGCTTACGCAGCCGATAACGGCGACGTGTACTTTGCCGTGCGCAGCGATCCCAACTACGGCCAGGTCTCGGGCCGCAACATCGACGACCTTATGGTGGGCGCGCGCATCGAGGAGAACGAGGACAAGAACGACCCGCTCGACTTTGCCCTGTGGAAGGCCGCTAAGCCCGGCGAGCCCAGCTGGCCGAGCCCCTGGGGCGAGGGTCGTCCCGGTTGGCACACCGAGTGCGCCGCCATGGTGCACCGCTACCTGGGCACCCCGATCGACATTCACGGCGGCGGCTCCGACCTTGCCTTCCCGCATCACGAGAACGAGTGCGCCCAGGCCACCTGCGCCTGGCACCAGGGCTTCTCCAACACCTGGATGCACACGGGCATGCTGCTGGTTGACGGCGAGAAGATGTCCAAGTCGCTCGGCAACTTCTTTACGCTGGCTGAGGTCCTCGAGCAGCACTCCGCTGCCGCCCTGCGCCTGCTGATGCTGCAGACGAGCTATCGTTCGCCGCTCGATTTTTCTTGGGAGCGCCTGGAGGGTGCCGAGAACTCGCTCACGCGTATCGCCGGTACGGTCGAGAACCTGCGCTGGGCTGCGAACCACGCAACGACCGACGCTGATGAGGCTGCCGCCGAGGCGTTTGCCGCCAAGGCCGCCGAGACCCGTGCCACCTTTAAGGAGTGCATGGACGACGACTTTAACACCGCTGGTGCCATGGGTGCCGTCTTTGGCTTTGTGACCGAGTGCAACCAGTACCTGGAGCAGGCGGGCGACGCTGCCGACAAGGCCGCCGCGATTGCCGCCGCCGACACGCTGGCCGAGCTGCTCGATACGCTTGGCGTTGAGCTCCCCGAGCCCAAGGTCGAGCTGCCGCTGGGCCTGCTGGGCGTTGCCGCCGGTTTGGTCGCCTATACGGGTGACGACGTGGACGAGGCCGCTGCCAAGATTCTCGAGGCCCGCGCCGAAGCCCGCGCCGCCAAGAACTGGGATCTGGCCGACGCCATCCGCGACCAGCTCAAGGACCTCGGGCTGACGATCGAGGATACTGCCGCGGGCACTCGCATTAAGAGTCTCTAGTATTTGTCGACCGTTCGAGGTGCGGCAGATTGCCTTGAAAGAGGAGGGCATAGACCTAGTGGTCATGCCCAACGATTGAAAGGCAAGGTGCCGTGGCTCGGACGGTCGATTCTTGTTCGTTATCTATTTAAGGAGGCCGCTTTATGGCCGACAATCGCAAGCGTACGCCTCGTGGCGGCAAGCAGGCTGCTTCTGGCTCGCGTCCGATTCGCCGCAACGACCGCGCTGCCGCTCCCAAGGGCCAGCGCGAGCGCTCACAGGCTGCTCGTCCGCAGCGCGAGCGTAGCCGCGATAACGTCCAGGTTCCCAAGGGCGAGTTTATCGAAGGTCGCCGTGCTGCCGCCGAGGCGCTGCGTACCGGCTTTCCCGTCAAGTGCGCGCTCATTGCCGAGGGCGGGGAGCGCGATGCCGCCCTGTCTCGTCTGGTCGACGACCTCAACGCTGCAGGCGTCCGCATTAAGTATGTGCCGCGCGCGCAGCTCGATGCGTTGTCGAGTCATGGCGCTCACCAGGGCATTGCGCTCGAGGTTGGCAACTTCCCCTATGCCGATGTTGCCGATATCCTCGATCGCGCGGGTGACGGACCGGCGCTTGTCGTCGTGCTCGACCATGTGACCGACGACGGCAACTTTGGCGCCATCGTGCGCTCCGCCGAGGTCGTGGGCGCGGCCGGCGTCATCATTGCCAACAAGCGCGCCGCCGGCGTGACCGTGGGCAGCTACAAGACTTCTGCCGGCGCCGTCATGCATCTGCCCATCGCGCAGGTGCCCAATATCGCCCGTGCACTCGATGACCTCAAGGCCGCTGGCTTTTGGGTGGGCGGTGCTTCCGAGCACGCCGAGGGTAGCTGCTGGGATGCTCCCTTCGAGGGCCGCGTGGCGCTCGTCATGGGTTCCGAGGGCGATGGCATCTCGCGCCTGGTGCTCGAGAAATGCGACTTTTTGACCAAGCTTCCCCAGCGCGGCATGACCGAGAGCCTCAATGTTGCCCAGGCGACCACTGCGCTGTGCTTTGAGTGGCTGCGCCGCAATGCCGGCGAGCTCATGGGGGAGGAGTAGCGCATGTCCAAGAAGAACCGCGCCAAGTCCAAGGCCAAGCGCTTTGGCGAGGGCTCGGCCAAGCCGATTGTTTCGGCCGCGACCTATGGCGTGGGCGGCAATGCGTTTGCGCAGGCCATCGCAGATCCGGTCTCGACGGTGCACTCCAATAAGCCCGAGCTGTTGGTGGTCGACGGTTACAACGTGATCCATTGCACGCCGCGCTACGAAAAGCTCGTGTACGACCATTCCGACGATCCGTATTCCAGCGACGTTCACGATATGGCGCGCACCGCGCTCATCAACGACGTGGCGGCGTTTGCCCAGGGCCGCTACGAGGCTGTGATTGTGTTTGACGGCGCGGGCAATATCTCCAGCGAGCGCCCCAACCTGCCGGCCCGCGGCGTGCGCATTGAGTTTTCGCCGACGGGTGTTTCGGCCGATACCGTGGTGCAGAAGCTCTGCATCGAGGCGCGCGAGGAAGGCCGCGCGTGCTCCGTGGTATCGAGCGACGGCACGATCCAGGCCGTCGTCATGGGCAAGGGCGTCACGCGCATCTCGAGCCGCATGCTGGTGGACGAGATCAAACAGATCGATAACGACGTTCACGAGGCAGAGGAAGCTCCGCAGATCAAGATGACTCTGGGCAGCCGCCTGAGCCCCGATGCCCTGGCCAAGCTCAAGGCCCTGCGTGGCCGGTAGGGGAGTTGGCGGGGCAATGCTGCCTCGCTAACTCCATTCAGCGATGTCGATCATTCTTTCGAGGCGCCACGTTAGCGCCTCTTTTAGATAAGGCAGTCTCGTTGCTAGGGCATCGTTTTTAGACAGAATCTCGATTGCCTCGTCGACAAAACCTTCGAGTTTGTTCCCGTCAAACCAGTTCATATCCTCAACAAGCAACATTTGTTTCGCGGGACTTGAATGGAACTGCGCGCTGGCAAAACTGTGCTCTCCTGCCCTAAGCTCCTCTAGAGATATGTTGCACCAGAGCGATGAGCCCGAATCGAAGATGGGGGCTGGTCTGCAGACCAGTGAGTTGACGTTTCGCACGAGGCCGAAGTTGCGCCAATGACGATCGTAGTTGGCGATGATGTCGTCGCACACGATCATGCGGTCAAGGGCATCCTTGACGCCTGCCACCCCGAGCTCCTCGCAGTTTGCTACGTATCGCTCGTAGTCGGTTAGTCGTTCATCTGCGTTTGCGTGCTGGTTTACATAGAACGCTGGGACATACTCTTCTTCATCAGTTAAGAAGACATCGCATATGCTCAGGGCGGAAGTGCCCGTGCCCTCGAGCGAGTAAGGCACATAATCGCAGGCGTTTAGGATGCGACGGTGGAGCGCGGTCGCCACCAGCTCGTTATAAGGTTCCTGGTTCAGGTGCGCTCCTGCCTTATGCAGGATTCGACGCCCGCCCTCGCACGTCCAGTACTTTTGAAGATTGCCGTCCGAGGTGTTGTCGGGCTTTGCGGCGGCTGCCTTACCCTCCGGGGCGAAGGGTGCAATGGTTAGCGAGACGTCATCAAAAGCATTATTGAAGAAATTGATATCTTCCCACGCGAGACCGGAGTCTTGGGGTCTAATCCAATACTGGTCGGATAGGGAGAGGCCGAGATTTCGCTGGACGAGTTCATCGGGAACATCGACTGCGGCTTCTGCAAGCAGGGAGGCTAGCCCAATGCGTGCGAGCGGGATACCGCGGCCGCGCCACCAGGTGCGGAAGGAGTCGAGTGATATGGGGCCATTAGGGCCAAATACTCCAATAGGGGCGTGGGCGTAATCGATGTCGGCACCGATGTGGGTAAAGTCTTTTCGCGATGTGCTGTAGACCAGCTGGGCGACTTCGTGCGTGCGGTTCATGAGGGTAAATGCGATCTCGCTTTTCCCATGCCCACGACGAGGCCGTCCCCCCGTTTTGGTCACGGAACGGAGTCGCGTGTCGACGCTGTCTTTGTCGATGAGCCATACACCAGAAGCCTTGCGGGCCTCAAGTGCTCCGTTTTTTATGAGCTCTTGCACCCTGCGCGGAGTGATGCCGAGCAGCTCGGCGGCTTCCTTGGTAGTAAGCATCGCGAAACCCTTCGCCAGAACGAATAGTTTTATATATAGCAATTGTAATTAAAACTATTCGTTATGACGAATGGTTTTGAGATTGAGGATGAACCGACAGAAATGAACGGGCCTGGTACCTGTTGTTGCTGGATTTTGCATATTTGTATAACGCCGTGTGGCCTGTTGCGCCCCGTCCGCAATTCCTTTATTCTTAACAGGCTTCGCGCGAAAGCGCCAAGTGTGCCAGTGTGGCGCAACGGTAGCGCAACTGATTTGTAATCAGTGGGTTGCAGGTTCGATTCCTGTCACTGGCTCCATGAAAGTTTCGGGCTTTGTTCCTTGTGGGACAGGGCCCGTTTCTATTTAGGTGGTGCGCCATCGGGTTAGCGCCCATCCCGTTTTTGGTTTGTCTTGTCCTCCAGTTTGTCTAAATCTGTAACACCAAGACCGATATTTGGCATCTAACCGTTACAGATTGAGATGAAACTTAGGGTGTTTTAGGAATATCTTGATCTGCAACATGTAGAAGCGGAATAGGCCTCTTGCTGTTACAGATTTAGACAAGGGCGGGTGCGGACCTGGATGTCCTGCTCGAGCGTGGATTTCTGGACACGCGAGCGAAGAAAATCTCCCGACCGGAGAACGAGCGTGGATAATTAACTTGGATAGGGAGCTAAGGTAAACACCGATTGTCTATCGACGGCTTTAGAAACAACGACCCCGATTTCATTGTGGAATCGGGGTCGTTTGTGCCTCAGGAATCCGAATGGATTAATCGAGCTCCTAAGGGACTTCTTGGGTTCTTGCTAATTGTCTGCCGAGGATGTCCCCAATGCAAACAGCGGGCATCTACTCAATATAGCTGGGGTTCTTCTTGATGATCACGCGTGCAGCGATGAAGGAGACGACGATGGCGATGATGGCGACAACGCATGCCAGCACGAAGTTGCCCATGGACCCATCGGGAGCGATAAAGATGAGTGCCGAAAGAAGGCCGGGGCATGCTCCCGCAACATATTCTTTCAGAACAAAGATGCCTGCAGGGAGTCCAGCGCAGAGCGCGCCGATTGCCGTGCCGACAAGCAGGCGGGGACGCTCGATGAGGCAGCCGTAGAACGCGGGCTCGGTTACGCCACAGAGTGCGGTGACGGCAACCGTGGTGACCATACCCCTCTTCTCCTTGTTTCCCTTCATGGCAGTTGCCAAGGCGAGACTCGTGCCGCCAATGCAGAGGTTTGAGATGAAGCCGAAGATGATGGGCGCCCAGCCGAGCTGCGCCAGGCTTGTAACTTCGATCGCAATGTAGGCCTTATCAAGACCGAGCATGACAAAATAGGGGTTAAGGGCTGCAAGGATTGGAGTAGCGATAAATGCCACGTTATCCATGAGCCACGTGACGGCATCACTCAGCGCGTAGCCCATCATGCTGCCGGCGGGGCCGAGGATAATCAGCTCAACAGGCACGACGATGAACATGGTGAGCAGCGGCTTCAAGAACAGTTTGGTAACGTCGGGGATGATTTTCTGAAGACCGCGATCAACAAAGTACATGAACACAACGCCCAGTACGATTGGCACCACCGTGCTCGAGTAGTCATTCGTCGGGATGGGGATGCCAAGAAAGTCGAGGCCCTCAGCACCGCTAATAGACGAGCTAATCATGATTGCGCCCAGCAGCGCGCCCATGATAGGCTGCATCTTCATGACGGCAGCGAGCTGATAGCCAAGGTAAACGGGCAGGAAGCTAAATGAGGCGCTGAAGATCGCCAGCAGAACCTGGGCAGTTCCGCTATCGGTGCTCAATCCACAATAATTGACCAGGAGATTCTTAATCGAAAGAATGAGTCCACCAACGATGAGCGCTGGGACGATGGGCATGAATACCTGTGCGGAGACATTTCCGAATTTCTCAACCAGGCTCATGGCAGTGTTGCCGCTTTTGATGCCCTCTGCAAGATCCTTGGCGGTTTGGGCATCGTCGGCAACCGTGCCGCCGCCGACTTCGATTCCAGTGAAATCGAGGAAGTCGTTGTAGGCCTCGGTGACGTTGGGGCCGATGATCACCTGAAGCTGGCCACCGCTGACTACTGCCCCGAGCGCCTGATCGGCCGATTTGGCGAGCTGGAGATCGATGGTCGAGGTGTCTCGTGCGTCGATGCGAAGGCGCGTCGCACAATGAGTTACCGATGTAATGTTCTCTTTGCCGCCAACAGCCTTTAGGACTGTTTCGGACATTGCCTGATATTTCATCTCTTTCTCCTAACCTTCCTGCTCCTGATACTTCGAGATAAGGTCTCGGTACCAATACCAGCTTTTTTTGGGGGTGCGCTCCAGATTGTTCTCGAAGTCGATATGGACAAGTCCGTATCGTTTTTCGTAGCCGTTGATCCAGCTATACAGATCCATCGTCGACCAGAGGTAGTAGCCCTCAACGCGCGCGCCGTCGCGCTTAGCCCTCATCATGTGCTCGATGAACTGGCCCAGAAGCTCGATGCGGTCATCATCGTGGATCATTCCGTCTGCGTCTGGTTGCTCGTAGGCGCCATGACCGTTTTCCGTAATAAAGATACGGGGCGCGTCATAGCGCTCGTGGATATCCATGATTGTTGAATACATGCAGCTCGGGAGTATTTCGCGACCCCATTTATTTCGGGGGACATTGTTGTCGCGGGCGCTTTCGAACAAGGGCGCGATGCATTTTCCTTCGACCTTTTTGCTTGCACCGCCCTTGTTGTTTGCCGAAACGGCAAGCTCTCCGCCGTGCCAGTCGGTTACATACTCTCGGCAATACACGTTGAGTCCAATAAAATCGACTTTACCGTCTCTGAATTCTTCTACGTCATTTGGGGATCGATAGAGCGAGACGCCAAGTTTTTCAAGGATTTCGTCCATTTCTGGCGGCAGTTGACCCTGAAGCGCTGGTGCCAGAATCATGCGATTGGCGAAAAAGTCTGCGTATCGAAATACGTCATCAGGGTGCTCGGTTGCCGGGTCGAGTTCGACAACGCCGCCATCGTGGACGGCGCCGATGATGCCGTCGTAGCCCATTTGACGATATGCTCGGACTGCGAGTGCGCTTGCGCGCATCAGGTTGTATTGAAACTGCATGTACGACTGAACGTCGAGCGATCGATTGGGGGGATAGTTGCCCAACATGTTTACGCAGTAGCTGTAGAAATGCGGCTCGTTAACGGTAGCCCAGATTTTGACGCGGTCTCCAAAGCGCTCAAAGCAAATCTTGGCGTATTTGCAGAACCACTCTGCCATGTCATTGTTCAGCCATCCGCCTTTGCAAGCAAGCGTGAATGGCAGATCGTAATGGAACAGCGTAACGTTGGGCTCTATGCCATTTTCGAGGCAGCAATCAATAACCCGATTATAAAAATCGATACCCTCTTCATTCACTTCGCCGATACCCGTGGGGATGATTCGACTCCATGAAAGAGAGAAGCGATAGGTGTTTTGTCCGCCTTCTTTCATCATGCGGATATCTTCTTCATAGCGATGGTAGAAGTCGCAAGATACATCACCGTCAACATGGTTGATGTTCTTATTGCTTGTGTGGCTAAAGAAATCCCACTCGCCAAGGCCTTTGCCGTCTTCGTTCCAGGCACCCTCGCACTGATAAGACGCCGTGGCGGAACCCCAGAGAAACGGCATGTTGTTCACGTTGCCCATGAATCCCCTTTCCATCATTCAACACGGTGGATACGTGTGACGGAATTACGATTAAGATGACGTCAACTGATTTGAATCATAGGAGAACGACCAAAGCTGTTTGATTCAATAAATGAACCATGATTTCGAGGAGAGCGGAAAGAGGAATCACGTGAATATCAATGACTTCGATGTGCTCAATCGCATTAGCTCCATCATCAACAGCGAGTTTGGGTCAAACGATGCCGCCATCGCTCGATATCTCATCACTCACATTAGGCGTTCGAGCGAAATCAATGTTGCAGCAATAACCCGCGATGCATTCGTGACCCGTTCTGCTGTTCGTCGTTTCTGCAATCGCTTGGGCTACCAGTCTCTTAGCGATTTGAAAGAATCATTTACTCAATCAGTCTTTCCAAGCGACTTAAGCCATCGAGAGGAGGAATTTGGCTACGAGGAGTACAGGGCAGAGCTCGACGTTCGCATGATCGAGATGTTCGCTGAGGTCGAAAGCGGCGTGTCCGATATCGCTATTAAGCACCTTGCCGACGAAATTGATGGCCATAAAAACGTTGAAATCTGGTGCACCAATAATGTGAGCGCCAATCTCGTACGATTTCAGCAGGAAATGTTTTATGCGGGCAAGATAGTTCGCATAGTTGCTGGGGCTAACGTCGCGGAATTGAAAAACATGGGAGACGCTTCGCAGTCATTGATAATTCTCGTATCGGTCTCCGGGCTATTTGTGTCACAGGCGCGTGAGTATCTTGATTGCCGTTCGGGCAGGAAGATTCTAATTACTGCGTTTAGCAACGATGACAAATCGAGGTCTTTTGACCGTGTATATCGTCTTGGTAATGCGGGAAACGGAATTGACCGACTCGGCGTTTATTCGAAATACGCCATGACTTATTTCTTCGACTTGCTATCGTCGTGTTACTTGAGTCGCTACCCCTGCACCAAGGGGGAGCCGCTCTATGGGTCTACTTTGGCCTGGCCCGAGTAGTTGCGGCTCTTTAGTTCTCCCGCCTGGAGAATGAGCGTGGATAATCTGCCGCTTTGGCCTTAGGGTCGCGCTAAAAGTGGGAGATTATCCACGCTCGATCGTGTCGTGGAAGCCCGATCGTGACCTATGTAATAGTGCAAGAGGGCCGTTATCGAAGTTCGTTCCTGACGGAGTACTCCACCATGACAAAGTGTTCCCTCGGGAAATGTCACCGCCAAATGCAAATCCACCTCCCTTCATATCCAAACTCAGCAAAACCGCAGGTCAAAAGCATATAGATACGCCCGGCCCCGTGTATCTAGAGGTTTTCGTTGACAGCCCCCAAGGTGGCATCGTATTATCTTCTTCGTTCGCGGGGGCGGCGGTCCAAAAGACCAAAGGACCTGCGGATACTTGAACGATTGGGAGTTTGCCCGAGTGGTTAATGGGGACGGGCTGTAAACCCGTTGGCTCTGCCTACATAGGTTCGAATCCTATAGCTCCCACCCGTCAAGTGCCTGTATAGCTCAGTCGGTAGAGCACTTCGTTGGTAACGAAGAGGTCACCAGTTCAAGTCTGGTTGCAGGCTCCATCCGGCGGTGTAGCTCAGTTGGTTAGAGCACACGGTTCATACCCGTGGCGTCACTGGTTCGAATCCAGTCACCGCTACCATAGGTAACACGGTGGCTTCTCAATAGTATGTTGAGAGGCCACTATGGTATAAAGGCAAAGTCCCGTCCGGGGACGACCTGTTAAGAGGAGGGCTTTATGGCCAAAGAGAAGTTTGAGCGCACTAAGCCGCATGTTAACATCGGCACCATTGGTCACGTCGACCACGGCAAGACCACGCTGACCGCTGCCATCACCAAGGTTCTCTCCGAGACCGAGGGCTGCAAGGCTGACTTCACTGCGTTCGAGAACATCGACAAGGCTCCCGAGGAGCGCGAGCGCGGCATTACGATCTCCGTCTCCCACGTCGAGTACGAGACTGCTGCCCGTCACTACGCTCACGTTGACTGCCCGGGCCACGCTGACTACGTCAAGAACATGATCTCCGGTGCTGCTCAGATGGACGGCGCTATCCTG
>CABRFG010000024.1 GCA_902470095.1 uncultured Collinsella sp. | reverse complement strand
TACCGCCGCCCACCACGGCGATTTTCTTGTCGCCCTCACCCGGCTTGATGGCGATGGTCGCCTCGTCGCCGTTCTCGGCATTAAGCACGCACGAGATGTACTTGCGGTTTTGAATCGCATCGACGCAGCCCTTGTTGCAGTTGAGGCACTCGCGAATGGGTTCGCCCGTGGCGGCTTTCAACGCAATGTCGGGATCGCACATGAGCGAGCGGCCATAGGCGATGATGTCGGCCGCGCCGTCTTCCAGAATCTTCTCGCCGGCCTCAACCGAGACCACGCGGCCGACGGTGGCCACCGGCACGGAGACCAGGGCCTTGACGCGCTCGGCCACGGGTAACGTCCAGTTGTAGGGCATGGCACCCATGGGCGGAATGGTGTCGCCCATGTTGCCGGTGTGGTTTGCCTGCGCGACCTGGATCATATCGATGCCCGCGTCCTCGAGCAGCTTGGCAAACTCGCAGGCCTCGTCGGGCTGCAGGCCGCCCTTGCCGCGCGGCGTGCCGTCGGGGTTCTCCATGATCACGGGGAGCTTGTACTCCACCATCAGCTCCGGCGCGGCCTCCTTAATGGCAGCGACGATCTCCAGCGCATAGCGAACGCGGTTCTCGAACGAGCCACCGTACTCGTCGGTACGCTTGTTGAGGATTGCCGAGCACAGCGAACCCACCAGACGGTCGCCGTGGACCTCGATGGCGTCGATGCCGGCCTGCTGCGCGCGGGCGGCCGAGGCGGCGATGGCCTCCTTGATCTGGGTGAGCTGCTCCACGCTCGCCTCGTTCACAAAGTGCTGCATGTCGTGATGCAGCTTGGCGTAAGCCTGCTTGCGAATCTCGTTGGACTCGGCCATCTTGGCGGCAAAGGTCTCCTCGTCGCCGGCGGCCTTGGCCTCCTGCGCGGCCTTGGCGGCAGCCATGGAGCCCATGACCATGCGGCCGACGCCGGGCACGTCGTACTCGGGGTGGAACAGCTGCAGCGCGATCTTGGCGCCGTGCTTGTGGACGGTGTCGGCCAGCGCCTTAAACGTGGGGATCTGGGCGTCGGACGCCAGCTTGGGCGTGGGGCTCGCGGTCATGACGGGAGCAACGTCGCCGATGACGATGTAGCTCGCGCCGCCACGGGCCAGGCGCTCGTAAAAAGCCAGGCTGCGCTCGCCGATGGAACCGTCACGCTCCTCGTAGCCGGTGGTCAGCGGCGGGAACATAATGCGGTTCTTGAGCTCAAGGGGGCCAACCGTAATGGGCTGGAGCAGCTTGGATGCAGGTGCGGTCATGGACATTCCTCTCTTGTAGGCGCGGCGGCGATGATGCCGCGTAGTTGTTTAGAGGATATGGCATGGGAATACAGCAGCACAACGGAAATCGGCGAATATCAGGTGGCGGCTGGTGGATGGGGGTGGGACGGCCCGTCAGTTTGCCTCAATCTGTAACAGTTACGCGGCAAAACCGGGTCTTACTGTTACAGATCGAGACAAACACGACCCAACCCACCGGTATATCTCGGTCTGTAACACCTAGTCGCCCAAATCGGGTCTAGATGTTACAGACCGAGATTTTGTTTGAGAGACCGAGAATTGGACCGAAAACACGGTCCCGAAATAACAAAAAAGCTCGCCGGCTAGGCCGACGAGCTGCAAGTTCTTGGTCGCGGGGGCAGGATTTGAACCTACGACCTCCGGGTTATGAGCCCGGCGAGCTACCAGACTGCTCCACCCCGCAATGTCTGGGCGCCTCATGTGCGCAAGAAAGAATATTACGCGGGAGTTCGGTAAACGGCAAGGAAAATCTCGTAGAGCATAATTCCTTCATATTTAAACCCCTCAGCCCCTATCACCGTAAACGAATCGCAGCCGAGCGCCGTCGACGGCACGTATACAATGGTGCGCGTCCTTTTATGCCAACACCGGGAGTAGACATGCTGCTCGCTATCGATATGGGAAACACGCAGACGGCCATGGGGCTGTTTGACGGAGACGAGCTGGTGCAGTCGTGGCGTATGCCCACCGACCGCTCCTATACCGCCGACGAGATCCACGTGCGCCTGATGGGCTTCTTTAAGATGTACGACCTCTCGCTCGGCGCGGTCGACGCGATCGCCTTTGCCGGCGTGGTGCCGCAGCTCTCGCGCGAGTGGCACGCCGTGGCCGACCGCATTGCCGCGGACGCCATCGTCATCGGGCCGCAGACGGCCGCCGTGACCAAGCTGCGGGCGGCGCGCCCCCAGGCCGTTGGTGCCGACCGCATCGCCAACGCCGTCGCTGCCGAGACCTTCTACGACGCACCGGCGATCGTGGTGGACTTTGGCACCGCAACCAATATCGACGTCATTGATGAGGACGGCTATTACATTGGCGGAGCGATTGCGCCGGGCATCCGTATCTCCATGGACGCGCTTGCTGCCCGTGCCGCCAAGCTCGCCAGCGTGCCGCTCGAGGCGCCCGAGCACGCCATCGGCCGTGACACCGAGGAATGCATCAAGGTCGGCGCCGTGGTGGGCGCTGCCGCCATGGCCGAGGGCCTGGTCACACGCATGAAGCGCGAGCTGGGTCGTGAGGACGCCACCGTTATCGCCACGGGCGGTCTCGCCGGCATCGTCGCCGATTCGACCGATGCCTTCGACGTGGTCGACGGGCAACTCACCATCAAAGGCATCTGCGAAATCTACCGCCGCATGCAGGAGCTGGGATAGAGCAGGGGCTTAAGTCAAGCACGCCCGATGCCACAGTCCCCGCAAACGTTCGCCAAGCCCATTCCCCAGACAGGCGAAACCCTCCCCGGCACAGGCCGAGAAGGGTCTTGTTGTCATCGTTATCTTTGAGCGCGGGCGCCACGCGTTACAGTCCGCGAATTCGTACGGCCTCGGGCGGAAACTCCTGCTCGCCGGCATCGGTCTTGATAGTCGCACGACCCCAGATATCCAGGCCCGCAAACACACCGACCGCAAGCGGCAAGCCGTTGGGCGACACCGCCGCAACTTGGCGACCGAGCAGCGGCACCATGTCGAAGTACTCGCCCAGCACGGGGGCCAGCGGACCGGCAGCACCCTGTGGCGTGTTGGCAACAACCGCCCAGGCGTCCACGCGGGTCAACACGGCGGCGGCCAGCGCCTCGACCAGCGCTTCGTCAGCCACACCCACACCGAGTTCGCTCAACGCCGAACGCTCAATATCCACCGTCACGGCACCGAACATGCCCGCAGCACCGGCACCGCCGTTGACGGCGACGCGCGCGAGCGACGTCTCAAACGCGGGCGCGCCGCACACGATGTCACTCGGCCACTGGATGCCCACTTTGCCGGCAAGCCCCAGGCCCGGCGTTGCGGCCGTGCCCGCGAGCGCGTCCATCATACCCATTGCGGCCACAAACGGCAGGCCGTGGAAGGCGTGCATATTCACATCCGGACGCACGACCAGCGAAAACGTCAGCGAAGCATCGCCCGCGCTCCAAGCGCACCAGCCCGCGGACGCACCCTCGCGGCCCGCGTCGCGCGCGGCGTCAAGCTCGGTACCGGCAACAACAGCATTCATCTCGATCATCTACATACGCCCCAATTCGCCCACGATATGGCCCACGCGGTCCTCGGGCTCCTTGACCTCGACGCCGTTGTAGCGGAAGAACCGCGCCGGATCGTGCATCAAGTCCTCGAGCGGCACCAGCACAAAATCGCGCTCGCCGATCAGCGGATGCGGCAGGCGCAGCTTTTTGCCGCCGTGGGTCTCGCCGTCCATCCACAGCAGGTCCAGGTCGATGGTGCGCGGGCCGTTGGCCTTGGCCTTTTTGGAGCGGTCGCGCCCCAGCTCAGCCTCGATCTTCATAAGCTCGTCGAGCAGCACCAACGGCGCCAGCTCGGTCTTGATCTCGATGACGGCGTTGGCAAACGCGTCCTGGCGCGTCTCGTAGGCCGGCTCGCTCTCGTAAATCTTGGAGGAGTTGGACACGCAGGTGAGTGGAATCTCGGCGATCATCTCGCGCGCGGCGCGGATGTTGTCGCAGCGATGCCCCAGGTTGGAGCCCACGGCCACAAACGCACGGCGCGGCTGCGGCTTGGCGACGGCCCAGTAACCGTTCAGAAACTGCGCAAAGCCCGCGACGTCGTGCACGCGCACGATGTTGGCACCGGCCTGGATGGCGCCCAGGCACACGCCAAACGTGGCGGCATCGCGCTCGGCGGCCTCGGTCACGCCCGAGACGGCGCCCACAAAGCGCTTGCGCGACACGGCGCACATGAGCGGATAGCCCAGCGACGCCATCTTGGCAGTCTCGCGCTGGATGACGATGTCCTCGTTAGCCGACTTACCAAAGCCCGGGCCAGGATCGATGCAGATGCGGTCGCGCGACACGCCGGCATGGATGAGCGTGCGGGCCTGGTCGGACAGAAAGCCCATGACGCGGCGCATGATGGGCGCCGAATCGGGCAGGGTAAAGCGGCGGAGCTGCGAGGTGGGCACATAGGCCTCCTCACGGCGGGCACTGCGGCGCATCATGGCGGCCAGGCGGTCATTGGACTCCGATGCGGCCTCGGTGGCTGCGGGCGCGGCCTCGGGCGCGGGCGCGACGGTCTCGGCGGCAGCAGCCTGCTCGGCGGCCGGCGTCTCCTGCTCGCTTGCAGGCTCGGACGTGGGCTCCGGTTCGCCAAACGGCAACGAGGGCTGCACCACGCCGCCCGGAAGCTTGGCCTCCGGCTTAAGCTCGCCCAGCAACTTGCCGCGACGGCGGCGAGCCGGCTTCTCGGCCTCACGCGCGGCCTCGGCAGCCGCCTCGCGCGCCTTCTCGGCAACAAACGCCGCTGCCGAGGTATCGAGCTGCACCGTTGCGTGCGTGCGAGCGGGCGCGGCGACCTCGCCGGCATGCATCACGATGACGCCGCAGGTACTCGTCTTAACAAACTCGACCATCTTGGGATCGGTGAAGCCCGTCACGTCGTTGACGATCGAGGCGCCGCAGCGCACGGCCGCCTTGGCAACCGCCACATGACGCGTGTCGATCGAGACGATGGCGCCCTCCTTGGCCAGCGCGCGCACCACGGGCAGCACGCGGCGAGCCTCCTCGTCGGGGTTGACCGGGGTAAAACCAGGGCGTGTGGACTCGCCGCCCACGTCGATGATGTCGGCGCCGGCGTCGAGCATCGCCAGGCCGTACTCGATGGCGGCATCGGGGTCGAAGTGCTCCCCGCCATCGCTAAACGAATCGGGCGTCACGTTGAGGACGCCCATGATGCGCGGACGGTCAAAGCTGAGCTCGTACTTTCCGCACCGCCATGTCTTGCTGTCGTTCGCCATGAACATCCTCCTAAAATGCCCACGCCGCCGAGCTTGGGGAGCTGGCGGCGGGGTCGCTTTGCACTCAGTCTTTCTATTGTATCCGCGCGCGCGGGCTAGAACGCAAACGCGGCCGCGATGTCGCAAGAAATCAGCAGGTCGGCATTTGCATCCTGATCGGTGGGAGCAAGGTTGCATATGGCCAGCGTATCGCCGGTAAAGTATCGCGTAAGGCCTGCCGCCGGATACACCACGAGCGAGGTCCCGCCTACAATGAGGGCATCGGCCGCGGCGATGGCGGCAACGGCACCGGTCAACACATGCTCGTCGAGCGGCTCTTCGTAGAGCACTACATCGGGCTTGATGCGGCCGCCGCACGCGGGGCACGCGGGCACGCCCGCGGCATCCTCGTGCTCGCGCGAGCAAATCCACTCGGCGCTATAGACCGCGCCACACGACTGGCAAATGTTGCGATGGACCGATCCGTGCAACTCAAACACGCGCTGTGAGCCGGCCATCTGATGCAGGCCGTCGATGTTTTGCGTCACCACGGCGTCGAGCTTGCCGGCGCGCTCCAGCTCGGCCAGCTTGGTGTGGCAGCGGTTGGGCTTGGCGCCAAGCGCGATCATCTTGGTGCGGTAGAAGTCGAAGAACTCGGCCGGGTGCACCTCGTAAAAGCTATGCGAGAGCATGGTCTCGGGCGGGTAGGCAAACTGTTGGTGATATAGGCCGTCCACGCTGCGGAAATCGGGGATGCCACTCGCCGTGGAAACGCCCGCGCCGCCAAAGAAGACCACGCGCTTGTGGGTGCCGAACAGCTCCGCCAGCGCGGCGGAGGCCTGTTTGGAGTCCGTTATCGCCTGCGTCATATGAGTCCTCCGTCCTTGTTGGTCGGGCAGCGTCGGGCGATGTCCCAGCATGCGGCCTTTGGGTCAGCACGCGCGGTGCCCACCACCGCCCCTGTTGCGCTAATCTTAAGCCTGCCAACCCCGTCGAAAGGACACCATGCCTCAGACTTACACTTTCGCCTCGTGGAACGTCAACGGCCTGCGCGCCGTGCTCAAAAAGGACCCGAGCTTTATCCAGATCGCGCAAGAACTCGACGTCGATATCCTGGCGCTGCAAGAGACCAAGCTGCAGGAGGGCCAGGTCGATATCGACCTGCCCGGCTATCACCAAACCTGGAGCTACGCCGAGCGCAAGGGCTACTCGGGCACCGCGGTCTTTAGCCGCCAGGAACCGCTGCGCGTACTGCGCGCCGATGCGCTGCTGCCCTACGCCGGCGAGGGCGAGGCGGCCGAGCTCGTCGCCCAAGCCGCGACCGAGGGCCGCGTCTGCGCGCTGGAGTTCGACAAGTTCTGGTTTGTGGATGTCTACACTCCCAACGCGCAAAACGAACTCGCCCGCATCGACGTGCGCATGGCCTGGGACGATGCCTACCGCGGCTTTTTGAACGCGCTCGAGTGCGAGACAGGCAAACCCGTCGTAACTTGCGGCGACTTTAACGTGGCGCACGAGGAGATCGACCTTAAGAACCCCAAGTCCAACCGCGGCAACGCAGGCTTTTCGGACGAGGAGCGCGGCAAGTTTACCGAGCTGCTCAACGCCGGCTTTACCGATACCTGGCGCGCGGCAAACCCCGACGTCGAGGGCGTCTACAGCTGGTGGAGCTATCGCTTTAATGCCCGCAAGAACGACGCCGGCTGGCGCATCGACTACTTCCTGGTAAGCGACGCAATCGCCGACAACGTACGCGACACCGGCATCCGCGGCGACATCTTTGGCAGCGACCACTGCCCCGTCACCCTCACGCTAGAGCTCTAGCCCCAAGTAATTCCTCTAGGGGACAGAGGAAAACAGATCATGTGACCCCTCTCCCCCTATAAGTTGCGGTGGAATAGTTCCTGTTTGGGCAGCAAATAGCCAAAAACGAGAACTATTCCACCGCAAGTTCGTGTGGGAACGCGAAATGCCCTACAGTCCGTACTTCACGACGACGCGGTTGATCCGTCGACACCAGGCCCTGTACAGGGCGGCTAAGAACACGCAGGTCGCGAGGCCGTGTGTGATATCGAACGGCACTGCCGTGGCAAGACGCGCCACGGCGCCCGCCCACGTGAGCGGCTGCACAAAACCGATGATGTCGTAGGCGTTGATTACCACGCCGTAGAGCAGGCCCGATGCAAAGCCGTACGCCATCAGCGCCGGCATGCGCACGGTTCCATCCGCACGGTCGAACGCGCCCGCATGCGCCAGCGCGCCGCCAACATAGCCAACCAGGCCCCAGGCATACATCTGCCATGGCGTCCACATGCCCTGTCCAAAAAAGAAGTTGCTGGTCAGCGCCGCCAGCGCACCAACCATAAAGCCGTTACGACGACCGAGCGTCGCCCCGGCGATAATGGCGATGGCGCTCACGGGTTTAAAGTCGGGAATGGGGCCAAACAAGATGCGCCCCGCCGCGGCCAACGCCGCCAGAACCAGCGTGGGCATAATCTGGCGCAGGCCCGGTCGCGATGCCTCGTAGCCCGCAAAGAACAACGCAAGCACCAGCGCCACCACGACAAGCATGGCAAGTGCCGCCTGCTCAACGCCTGCCAGCAACGCCGCAGCCATCACTGCGGGAACCGCCAGCAGCAGTGGTATCTCCAGTTTTGCGAGTAGGCGCGCGACGCGATAATCCGTCATCCCATCACGCCCTATAAAACACATTGTCGGCAAAGAAGTCGGACGGCGGCTCCATGCAGGCAATCTCGCCGTCGAACATCATGGCAATGTCATCGGCAACCTGCTCGGCAAAATCCAGATCGTGCGTGGCCATGATGACGGTGCCGCCAACCTTCGCATGGTCACGCAGGGCACGGGCGATGATGCGGCGGCTCTCCAGGTCCAAGCCCTTCGTGGGCTCGTCAAGCAGCAGCAGCTCGGGGCCGATCAGCAGCAGCTTTGCCAGTGCGAGCAGCTGGCGCTGTCCGCCCGAGAGGTCGTAGGGGTGGCGCGTCTCCAGGCCGTCCAGCCCCAAGCTCGCCGCACGCTCCCGCGCCAAGTTCTCGTCATATCCGCAGGTCGAGGCCCATTCCATCAGCTCATCGCGAACCGTCTCGGCAACCAGCAATGCTTTGGGATTCTGAGGCAGCAGCGCCGCCGAGGCCGCTCCGCGCACCATGCGGCCGCGCTGCAGCTTGGCGGTCTTCGCCAGCACCGAGAGTATCGTCGACTTACCGCATCCGTTGCCGCCCACGATCGCATGCACCGCACCGGCCGAAAACGACGCATCGAGCCCGCGCAGCACCCAGCCGGACGCTCGATCGTAGCGAAACCAGCCTTCCGACAGGGTGGTAGCCGACCCGCCGTGCATTTTTTGGAGTATTCTGCTTCCATCCGTGCGCGAGAAGGCTTCCAAGCCGTTCTCGAGCGACGTTTGCGCCACAAATTCGGACGATTTGTCCAATTCTGAACTTTTTTTCGCGCTCGATACGTCCCCGGGCGGCTCCAGAGAGCCCAAATTGTCCTCACGCCTGCTGAATACTCCGTTTTTTGCACATCGGATGGCACCCCACCCCAACGTGTCATCGGAAAACAGCGATTCTCGGCGTCCCAAAGATGCCATATCCGCCACCTCGCGCACGCGCCCGCCCTCAATCCGGTACGCGCACGTCGCGTATTCGAGCATTGGGCGCGGCTGGTGCGTGGCCACGACAACCGTGCAGCCCAACTCGCGATTCACGCGAAACAGCGCATGCAGAAAACTCTTCTCGGCAACGGGGTCCAGTTGGGACGTGGGCTCGTCGAGCAGCAGCACGCGCGGGCGCAACGCCAGCACAGCTGCCAGCGACAGCAGCTGTTTGCGTCCGCCCGAAAGCGTATCGGTATCGCGGTGGAGCCAATCCTCCAACCCAAAGAAATAGCTGGTCTCGGCCACGCGACGGCGCATCTCGTCACGCGACATGCCTAAGTTTTCCAGGCCAAACGCCATCTCGTGCCACACGGCCTCGCACACGATCTGGTTCTCGGGATCCTGGAACACATAACCCACGCGCTCCGCCGATGCCCGCACATCCATGTCGGCGACGGGCTCGCCCAGCACGCGCGCATCGCCAGTGCGCTCGCCCACCGGAGCGATCTCGGGCTTGAGCAGCGACAGCAGCGTCGACTTACCCGATCCGGTACCGCCAACAAGCAGCGCAAATGCACCTTGGGGAACAGACCAGTCGAGCCCCTCGAGCACCGCAGCATCAGCATCGGGGTAGGCAAAGCTCAGGCTCCGCACCTCAATCGCTGGCATATCCGGGCCGCACGCAGCGCCCGACACCGGGCCCCTGTCCAACCGAGCCATCAGCCAAACCTCTTCTCATCAATCGCGTGCAATGCGCAAGGCAGCACCATCCAGGCAGCGTACACAACATAGCCCGGCCACGGCGCCGGCACCGAGAGCTGCGGATAAAACGAATACTGCGTCGTCGCGGTCCACGCCACTGCCACCGTGACCACGCCAAACAGCGCAAGCCCAACCAGCGCGGCAACATCGCCGCGCCCCAGCCGATACCGCGCATACGTCGTTCGACGCGTCGCGGCGCCCCACCCACGGGAGCGCATGGCGTCCGCGCGCTCCAGCGAATCTTCCATGCCCCAGCCCATCAACACGCTCGACGCCCGCAGGTGCGAGCGCACGGGGTCGGCCGGCGCACGCCCCGGTACATCAATCGCATCTTGCACCGCCAGCACCGTGCGGCCGCGGCGCAAAAACTGCGGGATAAGCCGCATGCACATCGAGATCATGAGCGCGATCACCGGCGCGGCGTTACCCAAAAGCGCAAGCACCTTGTCGTATTCGAGCATCGACGCCGCGGCCTCAAACCACAGCACGCTCGCCACAAACAGTCCGCCCATGCACAGGCCATATACCATGCTCTCCAGATACACCGCGCGCACGCCGATGCGAAGCAGCTCCGTCGAACCCGAAGCGCTAAACAGCGGATTGACCAGCGCGATAATCAAAATCACCGGCAGCTGCCAGCGAAGTGCGCCCAGCGTGCGGGCAGCCCCACGCGTCGCAAATCCATACGCCAGCCCGCCCGCAAGCGACAGCGCAATCAGCACCGGTTGCATCGAGAACATGGTGAGCCCCAGCGTCAGCACTATATAGAGTGCCGGCACAGCCGGATGCGACATCGAGAACGCCGCGACGGGCTCGCCGCCAAACTCCTCTCGTATGTTGTCCACGGGCACCCCCGTCCCCTCGCTCAAACGACAGCTCCGCAGCATCGCCAACGCCGCACGCAAGCAGTGCAAACGCCACGCCGGCGGCGCAAGCCTCAACCGCCGCAAACCAATCGTTACGCGCTCAACATATGCCTGCGGTATCATATTGCGCCGTGTATCGTTTCCAAACACACGTCTCTATAACGTAACAGGAGATCACATGGACGCAACCGCAATTATCCTCGCTGCCGGCGAGGGCACCCGCATGAAGTCGAACCACTGCAAGGTTTCGCACAAGATCCTGGGCAAGCCCATGGTCCAGTGGATCGTCGACGCTACCATCAAGGCCGGCTGCAGCCGCGTCGTGGTCGTCATCGGCAGCCACGCCGACGAGATGCGCGCCCTGATCGACGGCGCCTACGCCAACAGCGCCACCAAGGTCGAGTGCGTCGAGCAGACCGAGCGCCTGGGCACCGGCCACGCCGTAAAGGTCGCGCTCGAGGCCTGCGGCATCACGCAAGGCCCCGTTGTCGTGCTCAACGGCGACCTGCCGCTCATCACCGCCGACACCGTCGCCAAGTTCGCACAGACCGTCGCTACCGGCGAGCTCGCCTGCACCGTCATGACCATGACCCCGCCCGACCCCTTCGGCTACGGCCGCATCAAGCTGGGCGCCGACGGCCAGATCGAGCGCATCATCGAGCAGAAGGACTGCACGCCCGAGCAGGCCGCTACGCTGCTGGAGTGCAATGCCGGCTGCTACGCCTTCGACGGCGCGCAGCTCGCCGCCCACATTAACGAGATCGGCAACGACAACGCGCAGTCCGAGTACTACCTGCCCGACATGCTCGAAATCCTCAAGGGTCACGGCCAGGCGGTCTCCATCTTCCACTGCGATGACTACCGCGACGGCCTGGGCGTCAACAGCCGCATCCAGCTCGCGCAGCTCACCGCTATCGCGCGCGACCGCATCAACGAGCACTGGATGGCCGAGGGCGTCACGTTCATCGATCCCACGCAGGCCTGGATCGGCCCCGATGCCACCATCGGCCGCGACACCGTCGTGTGGCCGCAGACGCACCTGATCGGCCACATCACCGTGGGCGAGGAGTGCCAGCTCGGCCCCAACAGCCGCCTCACCGACACCACCGTCGGCAGCGGCTGCGTCATCGATGAGACTATCGCCATCGAGGCCGTCATCGAGAACGGCGTCGACTGCGGCCCGCGCGCCTACCTGCGCCCGGGCACCCACATGCTCGACGGATCCAAGGCCGGAACGCACGTGGAAATCAAGAAGTCCACGATCGGCGAGGGCTCCAAGGTGCCGCACCTGTCCTACATCGGCGACACCACCATGGGCTCCGGCGTCAACGTGGGCGCGGGCTCCATCACCTGCAACTACGACGGCGTGCACAAGCACAAGACCGTCATCGGCAAGGACGCCTTCATCGGTTCCGACACCATGATGGTCGCGCCCGCCCAGATTGGCGACGGTGCACTCGTGGCCGCCGGATCCGTCATCACCGAGCCGGTCCCGGCCGACGCGCTCGGTCTGGGCCGCGCCCGTCAGGTAAATATCGAGGGCTGGGCCGCCGATTATCGCCGCCGCCTGCACGAGGACGACGAAGCATAACGTTTTATCAAGCACAAAAGGAGCTGTTCCCATGGGGGGCGGCTCCTTTTTCTATCGTGACCTGCGCAACCGGATGAGTGGTCGGTTCGTGTCCGTTGACGGTAAAGACGTTATCAAGACTCGATAAACCCCGTCGCGCGGTTACAATGCAAAAAGGCATCTATATGGCATTCGATATATAAAGGAGAAGGGTAATGCCGATTAATGATCCCGAGAAGTCGGAGAATATGCGCAAGTCCATCCGCGTGTATTCCGGTTCCTCCAACCGTCCCCTCGCTCAGAAGATTGCTGAGTACCTTGGGGTCGAGCTTTCGGGCCTTACGCTAAAGCAGTTCGCCAATGGTGAGATTTACGCCCGCTACGACGAGACCGTCCGCGGCGCCGACGTCTTCCTGATTCAGTCCGTGGCCGGCGGCAACGTCAACGACATGCTCATGGAGCTGCTCATCGCCACCGACGCTGCCAAGCGCGCATCCGCCCGCTCCATCACCGCCGTTATCACCCACTACGGCTATGCCCGCCAGGACCGCAAGGCCGGCCCGCGCGAGCCCATCACCGCCCGCCTCGTCGCCAACCTGCTCGAGCGCGCCGGCGTCAACCGCATCATCACTCTCGACCTGCACCAGGGTCAGATCCAGGGCTTCTTTGATATCCCGGTTAACCACCTGTCCGCGCTGCCGCTGTTTGGCCAGTACTACAACGACATGCACTTCGACACCGACAACTTGGTTGTCGTCTCCCCCGATGTGGGCCGCGCCAAGGCCGCCAAGAAGCTGTCCGACATGCTCGGCTGCGACCTGGCCATCGCCCACAAGGGCCGTCCGCGCCACAACGCCGCCGAGGTCATGGGCATCATCGGTGACATCAAGGGCAAGACCTGCATCATCAACGACGACATGATCGACACCGCAGGCACCCTGTGCGCCAACGTCAAGGAGCTCAAGGCTATGGGCGCTGGCGACATCTACGTCTGCGCCACCCACGGCATCTTCTCCGGTCCGGCCATCGAGCGTCTGAACGACGCCCCGATCGTCGAGTGCCTCGTCACCGACGCCATTCCCGTCGAGGTCGGCGGCAAGATCAAGACCATCTCGGTCGCCGAGGAGTTCGCTCAGGCCATCTCCGCCGTTTACCACGAGGAGCCCGTCTCCACGCTCGTCGGCGGCGACTTCGCGCTGTAGTCGCATCGTCCTTGTAACCCGGCGCATCGCCGTCGGAACAGAAGAAACCCCCGCGCTCCCCCTTGCTTCGCAAAGGTCGCGCGGGGGTTTCTTCTGTTCCGACGACTCGCTCTGCCGCGGCCGCGCTTTTGTCTGGTGGGATTTCGCTGAAGCAAAGCCTCGCCTTCGGCGGGCGTGGTAGCCTTTGTCGTTGATTGAACTATTTGTGTAACGAAGGGACAAATATGGCAGCTGCACAGCCGCTTAAGATTCGCATGGTTGCCGGGCTTGGCAACCCTGGCGAGGAATATGCCGAGACCCGCCACAACGCTGGCTTCAAAGCGATCGACGAGCTGGCCCGTCAGGCCGGTGTCACGTACTGGAAAAACCAGGCGGGCGCCGAGGTCGCGCTCATCAACATCAACGATCCCGAGGAAGAGGGTGGCAAGCGCCAGATTGTGCTGGTCAAGCCGCAGTCGTACATGAACACCTCGGGCGGTCCCATCTCCAAGCTTTGCCGCGAGTACAAAATCAAGGCCGAGGAGCTGCTCGTGATCCACGATGAACTCGACATTCCCGCCGGCGACGTACGTGTTAAGGTAGGCGGCGGCCACGCCGGTCACAATGGCCTGCGCTCCATCATCGACAAGATGGGCAGCCGCGACTTTAGCCGTATCCGCACCGGCATCGGCAACCCTCCCGGCAAGATGGCCGTCGCCGACTATGTGCTAAAGCAGCTGCGCGCCCGCGAGGCCGAGGACTTCCAGGACACCTGCGCTCGCGCCGCCGACGCCGCCGGCCTGGCAATCGTCCACGGCGTGATCTATGCCCGCGACCACGTCAACGGTGCCGCCTCCGCCAACGGCAAGCACTAGAACCTACTATTTAGGGACAGGTTTATTTTGGCAGGTTCTATATGTGGAAACACCGCAGCGGCCGCACCGCAATAAACCCTGTGCCGCCATACATATGCAGCGCTCCAAAGGGGGCCGGTCTCACCGATGTGCGAGGCCGGCCCCCTTTGCTGTTTTGCCTGATAAAACCTGCCAAAATAAACCTGTCCCCCTTTGGTAGGCCAAAGTGGATAAACCCTGCTCCCAACCGCCGAAGACACACGTAAGTGACATGTCCATGAGGGTATAATTTGCACCGTATGTCTGCACAACGCCTGTGCGCGTACGGTTTTATTCGGGCTACCGTCCATTTCCGTGGAGGCACGGTTCGGCGGCCCTAACAAGAGAGGGGTTCTATGTATAAGATCCTGGAGAAGACGCAGTTCTCGGAGAAGGTGTTCAAGTTCCGCATCGAGGCGCCCGCAATCGCCAAGCATGCGCACGCTGGACAGTTCCTCATGGTTCGCGCCAATGAGACGGGCGAGCGTGTCCCGTTTACCCTGGCCGGCTGGAACGGTGACGAGGGCTGGGTCGAGTTCATCTTCATGGTGATCGGCAAGACCACCGAAATGCTTTCCACCTACGAGGCCGGCGAGTCGCTGCGCGACGTCGTGGGCCCGCTGGGCGTTCCCACCGAGATGGCCGAGGGCCCCTGCGCCGTCATTGGCGGCGGCGTTGGCCTGGCAATTGCCTTCCCGGTTGCCAAGCACCTGGTCGAGACCGGCCACGAGGTGCACGCCATCATGGGCGCCCGCACCAAGGACCTCCTGCTCATGGAGGACCAGTTCCGCGAGCTCCTCGACGAGGACCACATCCACATCACTACCGACGACGGTTCCTACGGCGAGCAGGGCGTTGTCACCGCTCCGCTGGAGCGCCTGCTGCAGGACAAGGCCGTGAGCCAGGTCTTCTGCGTCGGTCCCGTTCCGATGATGAAGTTCTCGACCCTCACCGCCCAGAAGTACGACACCCCCATCACCGCGTCGCTCAACCCCATCATGGTTGACGGCACCGGTATGTGCGGCTGCTGCCGCGTCGAGGTGGGCGGCGTGACCAAGTTCGCTTGCGTCGATGGCCCCGACTTCGATGCCACCCTGGTCGACTGGGATGACCTTCGTGCCCGCCAGGCCGCTTACCGTTCCGAAGAGGGCGAGTCCCTCAAGGCCTATGAGGAAAAGAGCTGCGCATGCCACTAGTTAACGGTCGTTTCGTTGCCGATATGAAGTCGCCCCGCACCCCCGATAACGAGGAGCCGGCTGCCGAGCGCGCCTGCGACTTCCGCCCCGTCGACAAGGGCTTCACCGAGGAGATGGCGCTGGCCGAGGCTGAGCGCTGCCTCAACTGCAAGAAGCCGTTCTGTGTTGAGGGCTGCCCCGTCAACATCAACATTCCCCGCTTTATCGAGCAGATCCGCGCGAAGGACTTCGGCGGCGCTCTCGATACCATCCGCGAGGACTCCATGCTTCCCGCCATCTGCGGCCGCGTCTGCCCGCAGGAGAACCAGTGCGAGGGCAAGTGCATCCGTGGTAAGAAGTCCGAGCCCGTGGCCATCGGCCAGCTCGAGCGCTTCCTGGGTGACCGCCCCGAGCTCGCCTCCACGCCCAAGATGGCCCCCAAGAACGGCAAGAAGGTCGCCGTCGTTGGCTCCGGCCCGTCCGGCATCACCTGCGCCGGCGAGCTCGCCCGCAACGGCTTTGACGTTACCGTCTTTGAGGCCTTCTTTACCGGCGGCGGTGTGCTGGTCTACGGCATCCCCGAGTTCCGTCTGCCCAAGGCAGTCGTCAAGCGCGAGATCGACGGCCTGGAGGACATGGGCGTCAAATTTGAGTACAACTCCGTCGTGGGCAACATGGCCACGGCCGAGGAGCTGTTCGAGCAGGGCTTCGACGCCATCTACGTGGCGACCGGCGCCGGCCTGCCCAAGTTCCTCAACGTCCCCGGCGAGAACCTGCCCAACGTCTTCTTCGCGAACGAGTACCTCACCCGCGTGAACCTGATGAAGGCCAACAAGTTCCCCGAGTACGACACCCCCACCAAGCACGGCAAGAACGTCGTCGTCTTTGGCGGCGGCAACGTGGCTATGGACGCCGTCCGTACCGCCAAGCGTCTGGGCGCCGAGCACGCCATCATCGCTTACCGCCGTACCGAGGACGAGATGCCCTGCCGTCGCGCCGAGCTGCACCATGCTAAGGCCGAGGGCGTCGAGGTTCTGCCGCTCGTCTCCCCGCTCGAGTTTGTCGCTGGCGAGGACGGCTCCGTGTGCGCTGTCAAGGTCCAGAAGATGGAGCTCGGCGAGCCCGACGAGTCCGGCCGTCGTCGCCCGGTGCCCATCGAGGGTGCCATCGAGGAGATCCCCTGCGACGTCGCGATCTCGGCTATCGGCACCAACGCCAACCCCTTCGCAAAGAAGATCGGCGGCAAGATGGAGCTCAACAAGTGGGGCTACATCGTCGCCGACGAGGAGACCGGCCAGACCACCGATCCCCGTATCTGGGCCGGCGGCGACATCGTCACCGGTGCCGCTACGGTCATTCTGGCGATGGGCGCCGGCAAGAAGGCCGCCGCTTCCATCACCAAGAGCCTGCTGGGCGAGTAATCATCTACAGCACTAGCCACCAAACGGCAAAGTCCCCGTCGAGCACACGCCCGGCGGGGACTTTTTTTCTATGCCGGCCGCTCCACCACCACAAAGGGGACAGGCACCTTTGTGATGGTTTTGGTCGGTTAGCCTTCGAGCTGCGCCACCTTGTAGCGGTAGGCAGCGACGATAACGTCTTTACAACCCTCGCGGCCCAGCTTGGCGCGGTTGACGACGATGTCCTTGCCGCTCGTCATCTTCCACTTACCGGCACTGTAGCGCTTATAGAACGCCTCACGCGCCTTCTGCTGCTGTTTGACCAGCTTGGCGCCCTTCTTTTTGTTAAGGCCGCGCTTCTTGCGCACGATCTCGACGCGATCCTCAAAGGGAGCGGTCACCAACACGGCAATGTGGTTGGGGTTGTTACGCAACAGGTAATCGGACAGGCGGCCTTCGATAATGCAGCTCTCGGTCTCACCCAGATCCAAAATCACCTGGCTCATCTTTTGGAACAACTTGTCCGAGTACGAACGGGCATCGTAACGGTCGGGTAGAAACGCCATGTTCTCCACGGCCAGGCGCTCGTCGTAGGCGGCCATCTTATCGAGCGACTCGCCCGCGCGCAGCGACGCACGCACCAGTAGCTCGTTATCGTACAGCGGAATCCCCAGCTCATTGGCGAGGATACGGCCAATCTCGTGGCCCTCGGCGCCAAAGTCGCGCGCGATGGTAATGACCACAGGACTCTTCTTGTTCTCCAGATCGCTCATCGCGATTCCTTTCTAACAAATGAGAAATAGGCGATTCCTGATTCCCATTTTGTCACTTACGCCGTCCTGGTTTCCCAAGTGCGGCAGATTGCCCGAAAGAGAAGCGCCGCGTACTAAATGTACGCAAGCGACGATTGAGGGGCAAGGTGCCGTGCTTGGGGGAGCAGGACTATGCGGCTACGATGCGGCGCTGATACGCTCGGACCAGCAGCGAGATGCCAAAGTTGAGCACAAAGTACATCGCAAACACCAGGCCGTAGAGCATAAGAACCTGCGACAGGTCGATCGCGTGGGCCATCACGACATTTGCCGTGTACATGAGCTCGGCCACGTTAATGCCCGAAAGATACGAGCTGTCCTTAATGACGGTCGTGCACTGGCTAAACAGCGCCGGAATGATCGTCTTAAACGTCTGCGGCAGAATGATGTAGCGCATGGTGGCAAAGAAGCCAAAGCCCTGGCTCTGCGCTGCCTCAAACTGGCCACGCGGAATCGAGTTGAGGCCGCCGCGCACAATCTCGGCCATAACAGCGCTGGTAAACAGCGTAAAGGCGATGGTCGAAATCACAATGTCCAAACCCTGCACCGTAAAGTAGATAAACAGGATCCACAGCAGGTTTGGCGTGCAACGGAACAGCTCGATATAGGCGCTCACCAAAATACGGAACGGGCGGGGCGCATAGCTCTTAACGAGCGCCAGCACCGTGCCAAAGATGAGCGAGAAAAAGATCGACAGCGCCGAGATCTCGATCGTCTTAACAAAGCCGCCCCAAATGTAGAGCAAGTTGGTCGCGTTGAAGATTTCCATGCGCTAGGCCTCCTCTACGTTGTCGAGCCCCAGCTCGGCCAGGCTCACGCCGCGCGGACGCTCCTTGGAGCGGCGCTCGAGCCACTGCACCAGCATAGCGAGCGGAAAGCAGATGATGAAGTACATAAGGCAGCAGACGATGTATCCCTGCAGGTAACCGTACAGACTCACAAAGTTGTCGGAACGGTACATAAGGTCGCCGCCGGCCACGAGCGCCAGCACCGACGTGTTCTTGACCAGGTTGAGCGCCTGGTTACACAGCGGCGGCAGAATGATCTTGAATGTCTGGGGCAGCACGATGTACCAGTATGCCTGCGCACGGGTGAAGCCCTGGCTCTGGGCCGCCTCCATCTGGCCGCGCGGAACTGCCTCGATACCAGTGCGGATGACCTCCGAAATGTAGGCCGCGTGATACAGGCCCACACCCAAGAAGCCCAGCACGAACGGCGCAATGCGCACCGGCTGGTCGGCACCGGTTATGGCCTGCAAAAACTGCGGACCGGCCATGTACATAAAGAGCACCTGCACGGGCAACGGGGTGTTCTGGTAAAACTCCACGTACACGCGGCTTATGGCGCGCAGCACGCGCGAGCGAGTGGTAGAGAACACGCCCAGTAGCGTGCCCAGCACCAGCGACAGCAGCAGACCGGCAACGACTACCTGTAGCGTCACGCCAAAGCCCTCCCAGAAGGGCCCCATGTTTTGAAATGTCGTCGACCAACGGTCGGCGTCAAATAATCCTTCGAGCATTTGATTCCTTCCTTGGACGATGCGCCTATACAAGACCCCAGGTCTTGACCTCTTGGTCGAGCCAGCCGTCGGCCAGGCGATCGCAAATCACCTGATCGACCACGGCCGAAAGGTCGCAGCCCTTCTTGGTCGCCACTCCGTAGCCCTGCTCGCCAAACTTGACCTCGGGCTGCAGCAGCTCAACGGTCTCGTTCATGTAACCGGCCAGCGTGGAGCGGTCCATGGCAAAGACGTCGATATTGCCGGCGTCGAGCGAACTCTTGATGATGGGATAGCCGCTAAAGGCCCTAAACTCGGGCTTGCAGCTAAAGCCGTTGTCCTTGATCATCTGCTCGATCAGGCCCTGCGTGGTGGCACCCTGGCTCACACCAATGACCTTGCCATCCAGATCCTCAATCGAGGTAAAGCCCGAACGCTTCTTGACCATGAGTCCCACGTAGTCGGTGCGGTACGGCGTCGAGAAATCCCAGCTCTTCTTGCGCTCGTCGGTGATGGTGTAAGTCGCCGCGACAACGTCAAGTTGGCCGTTATCGATCAGCGGGCCGCGCGTCTTGGGCGTTACGTCGGTAAACTCGACAAGCTCCTGGGCGCGGGCCTCCTTGTAGCTCACGCCAAAGACGGCAGCGACGATCTGGTAGCACAAATCGACTTCCATGCCCTCAAAGCGGCCCTTGGCGGTGTCGTAATAGCCATAGCCGGGAACGTCCTTCTTAACGCCGGCATTCAGATGGCCACGCGACTTGATGGCCGCAAGCTTGGACCCCTTGTCGGAGCCCTCGCCGCTGGTGGAGTTGCCGCAACCGGTAAGCGCGGACCCCGTCAGCGCAAGCATACCGGCGCCCGCCAGCTTCAAAAAGTGACGGCGCGACACGGCCGCCCTCGTCATATCCGTCATGTCCATCACCGCGCCTAGTGCAGAATCTTGGACAGGAACTCGCGGCAACGCGGGTTCTCGGGGTTATCGAAGAAGTGCTCGGGCGTACCCTCCTCCAGGATGCGGCCGTCCTCCATAAAGATGACGCGGTCGGCCACCTGGCGCGCAAAGCCCATCTCGTGCGTCACGCAGATCATGGTGATGTCCTCCTGCGCGAGCTCAATCATAACGTCCAGAACCTCCTGGACCATCTCGGGGTCGAGCGCCGAGGTCGGCTCGTCAAACAGGATAATAGGCTGCTTGGTGCACAGGGCACGGGCGATGGCGATGCGCTGCTGCTGACCGCCCGAGAGGTTCTGCGGATACTCGCCGGCCTTATGCGCCATGCCGACGCGCTTGAGCGCGGCGATGGCGACCTCGGTCGCCTCCTCCTTGCTCTTCTTTTGCAGCTTGATGGGCGCGAGCGTCAGGTTGCCGAGCACCGTCATGTTGGGATACAGGTTGAACTGCTGAAACACCATGGAACTATACTTGCGAGCCATCTCCAGGTGATTCTTTTTGGTGAGCGGCGTACCGTCGATGACGACCTCGCCCGACGTGGGCTCCTCCAGATAATCGACGCAACGGATGAGCGTCGACTTACCCGAGCCGGAAGGCCCGATCATTACGAGCTTCTCGCCGCGCTTGACGGTGAGATTGATATCTTTGAGCACATGCAGGTCGCCAAAGTACTTGTTGAGATGCTTGATCTCGATCATGTCTGCCATGAATGTCCCTTCCCTGCGTTTACACGAGTTGAACTATTGTACGGAAAGAACCGCGTTTCCGCAGCCCACACTACATTCCCGTAAAGAACCCGCAACCTTCCACCCACTCATTGGGGACAGGTTTAAATGAGTACCTGCTCATTGGGCACTCATTTAAGCCCGTCCCCAATGAGCGCCGAAAATAATACAACCGCCCTTGTTGAGCATAAGCCAGCGAAAACCCGTACACGCGAGCAAGGTGACGTGAAATGAAAGGGCGCAGACCTTATGGTCGCGCCCTTGAAATTGAACGTCAGATTGCCGTGTGTACGGGTTTGCAGCGTCGAGCCGTTACGCGGTTTGGTAAAACCGCGTAACAAATTACGCAAGCTTTGCACCGACGATCTTTGCCGCTGCCGGCTTGTCGAAGTTGCCGCCGGTGGCCTTGCCCAGGGCACCCATAACCTGGCCCATCTGCTTCTTGGAAGTAGCGCCCAGCTCGGCGATGACCTGCTCAATCAGGGCCTCGAGCTCCTCGCCCGAAACCTGCGCGGGCAGCAGGCTCTCCAGAATCTTGACCTGCTCGGTCAGATTGTCGGTGCGCTCCTGGTCGGTGCCGGCCTTGATGGACATCTCCAGCGTCTCGCTCGTCTGCTTGATCAGACGCTTGATCATGCTGTTGACGTCTTCCTCGGTCACATCGCGGCGCTCATTGACCTCGATATTCTTCACCTCGGCCTTAACCTGGCGAATGATGGACAGGCGAACCTTGTCCTTGGCCTTCATGGCCGCGATCATTTCCTTCTGCAGCTCTTCGTTGGTCATCTGCAAATCCTCTCTAATAGCGTGGGCGGCACTCGCGCGAGCACCGCCCCATGATTACTCAGTCGTCGACGAATCGTCGGTCGAACTCTTGGTGACGCCCTTCAGGCTGACGTTGTACGGCACGTCCTTGGGCATGGGGTTAACGGTGATGTCGGCGTCCTTCTTGTACTGCTCCAGCCACTCGCTGTACGCGGTGCTTGCCGCCTGCGTCTTCACCACGTTAGAGACATACTTCTTAATGTCCTTGGGTACCTGCTTGATGTCATCGACCTGGTTATCGACATGGAAGTAGTCGGTGCACTTGATGACATGGTAGCCATACGTCGACTCAACCACGTCACTCACATCGCCCTTGTTGAGCCCCTCGAGCGCCGCCTGGTAACTGTCGACGAAGGTGGTGAGCTTATCCCAGCCCACATCGCCCTTCTTCTCCTTGGAGCCGGTGTCGTCGGAATACTGCTCCACGGCGTCCTCGAAGCTCAGCTCGCCGGATTTGATCTTGTCCAGGCACTCCTGTGCCTTGGCCTTGGCGGCAGCCTTGTCCTCGTCGGAAGCGTCGGAATCAACCTTGATCAGGATGTTTGAAGAGCGGCGGGCATCGTTGTAGTTAGACAGGTTCTCGTTGATGTAATCGACGATCTCACTGTCCTTGGGCTTACTGGTGGGTGCCACGGCGTCCTTGAGCTTCTGCTGCGCCAGGCTCTCCTTGAGCGAGTCCTTGTAGGTGTCCTCGGTATAGCCGTAGGTCTTAAGCGTCTTCTTAAAGGCTTTGGCGCCGCCGGCACTCTTGCAGGCGTCCTTCCAAGCCTTCTCGACCTCCTCGTCCGAGACGGTCACGCCGTTTTCCTTCTGCGCTTGCTGAAGCAGGATCTGCTGCGCGTAGGAGTCGATGAGCTGCTTGCGATACTTCTTGGGTGTGAGGTCGTTGTCGACCAGGTACTGCGCCCAGTCCTTGTCCTTGGTGTAGCCGTAGGACGTGCGCATGCTCATGATCTGCTTGGTCACGGTGTCCTCGGTGAGGTTGGTGCCGTTGATAGTGGCAGCAACACCGCCGGTCAGCTTGTAGCCCGAGGTGTCCTCAGCCTGCGACATAAGGCCGGAGCACGCCATCGCCGAGACGGAAAGCAGCATCGCCAGCACGCCGATGACCACCAGAACGATCTTGACGGTCTTAGACACGTGCGTCTTGCGCTGCTTCTTGCGAGAGCTGGAGGCAGCGCGGGCCTGCTGCTCGGGCGTCGGCGCGGCCTCGGAGTTCTTTTTCTTATTTGCCATAGTTGGCCTTTCGCATAACGAATCGAACAAACGCCATTGTGTCACAACGCGGCCCCCGCGACACGCTTGGTGCATTGGGGACAGGTTAATCTGCACCATTTTGGTGCAAAGGGGACAGCTCTGGCACTTGGCAGTTGGGGACGTTCTTTATATGCCGGCACTTGGGGACTGTCCCTTACTGCCGGCAGAAAAGGAACGTCCCCAAGTGCCGGCTCAGCCCCATCCTAGAAATGGCGGCGGATGGCGTCGACCATGCCCTGGGACGTGGTCTGGCCGAGCACGTCGGCTGCGGCATCGGCGTCCATAAAGATGTTCATGAGCGCCTGCAGGGCCTCGACCTGGCCGCCCGGCTCGGCGATGCCCAGATTAATGACGATCTGCGCCGGCACCGGAGCGCCCATGCCAGCCATAGCGTTAAATGTCACGGGCGCGGTGGGCTTCACCACCGCGATATAGGGCTTGGTCACAAACCCCGGATCGGTATGCGGAATGGCAATGTTTGCCGCCGGCATGGCAAGGCCCGTGGGATAGGCATCCTCGCGCGTGAGAACGGCGTCGAGCCAACCGTCGGCAATGTAGCCACGTGGTGCAAGCTCGCCCTCGAGCCGCGCAAACACCTCATCCGGCGTCGCACACTCCCAATCAAAAAACACCAGCTCAGGCGTAAACAGCGCTTCGTTATCCGCCATGCGCTCACCTCTCTCTCACCTAGCCATCGGGGACGTTCTTAAATGACTAGTCGTTAAAGAACGTCGCAGGTGACTACCCAAAACAAAGGGTGGCCACGTGCGCCTTGGCGCCAATGACCACCCTGACTACTCGGCTAAATTGTACTGTGCGCCGCTAGCCGCGAGGCGCGTCAATTGCGACCTTGCCGCTCTCCAGCACGTGGACGCGGCCGTCGGCGAGCATTTGCACGACCTCGGGATACAGCACGTGCTCAATCGCGTGGATGTGCTCCTCGAGCGTGTCGACATCCCAGCCCTCCTCAACAGCCAGCGCACGCTGGGCGATGATGGGACCGTTGTCGTAGATCTCGTTGGCAAAATGCACGGTCACGCCAGTTACCTTGACGCCGCGCGCAAAGGCATCGTCAATCGCATGCGCACCGGTAAAGCTCGGCAGCAGCGCCGGATGCAAGTTGACCACGCGGTTGGGAAACGCCGCCAGCAGCGGCGTGTGCACCATGCGCATGTAGCCGGCCATGACCACATACTCGCAGCCGCGTTCGAGCAGTTCGTGCGCGATGATCTCGTCGGCGGCGATGGGGTCGGCGTAGACATCCTTAGACAGCGTGAGCGTCTGGATGTCCGCGCGCTCAGCGCGCTGCAAACCCTTAGCCGAAGGACGGCTCGACACCACAAGCTCAATCGAAGCGTTGAGTTTGCCGGCAGCGATCAGATCGATCAGCGCCTGCAGGTTGGTACCCGAACCGCTGATGAGCACACCGATCTTGAGCGGCTCGGCCGTATCGGTACCGGTCGGACGGGTATAGGGCACAAAATCCAGGCCCTCGGCAGCAGTCATCTGCTCGTTAGCGCTCATCGGAGTACACGACCTTACCGGAGCCCTCGACGCACTCGCCCACGCGGAACGGCTTCTCGCCCAGCGCGACCAGGGCCTCGGTCACGGCAGCCTCGTCCTCGGGGGCGACGATCAGGCACAGGCCAACGCCCATGTTGAAGGTCTTGCATGCCTCGTTGGGCGCGAGCTCGGCCTGGCGCGACACGTAGGTGATGACGGGCGGAACGTCCCAACCCATCTCGGCGCCGTTGCGGGTGACCACGGCGTCGACGTCGTCGGCAAGCGCGCGGTTGAGGTTCTCGGTAATACCGCCGCCAGTGATGTGGGCGATAGCGTGCACGTTGGCGCCGCCGCGCAGCAGCTCCAGAATCGGCTTGACGTAGATGCGCGTGGGAGCCAGCAGGGCGTCTGCCAGCGATGCGCCGCCGAGTTCCTCGAGCGGACGGCTCAGCTCCTCGGCCTTAGCGGCGGCCTCGGGCGTGCCCGGCTTAATGCCGTCGACGCCAATGACCTTGCGCACGAGCGAGTAGCCGTTGGAGTGCACGCCAGTGGAAGGCAGGCCCAGGATCACGTCGCCGGGGCGGACGTTCGCGGGGTCGAGCATCTTGGGACGGTCGACGACGCCCACGGTAAATCCGGCAAGGTCGTAGTCGGCAGGAGCCATAACGCCCGGGTGCTCGGCCATCTCGCCGCCCACGAGCGCGCAGCCCGCGAGCTTGCAGCCGTCGGCCACACCCTTGATGATCTTTGCCATGTGCTCGGCCTCGATGTGACCGATGGCAACGTAGTCCAGGAAGAACAGCGGCTCGGCGCCCGAAGCCAAAATGTCGTTGACGCACATAGCAACCAGGTCCTGGCCCACCGTCTCGTGACGGTCCATAATCTGGGCGAGCACGAGCTTGGTGCCCACGCCGTCGGTACCGCTAATCAGAATCGGGTCTTCCATATCCTTAAGCGCGGCGGCCGAGAACAGACCACCGAAGCCGCCGATGCCGCCGATAACCTCGGGGCGATTGGTGTCCTTAACCATCTGCTTAATCGCGTCGACGGCACGGCCGCCCTCGGCGGTATCGACGCCGGCATCCTCATACGTCACATGCTTGCTGTCGCTCATCTGAGCCTTCCTCTCCCACTACCGTCCGCCGCGCGGGCGCCAAACGGTGCTCATAGTTGCGTTCATTTCGGCGCGCGCCATAACAACGCGCGCCGCTCAATCAACAAAACAGCAGGTAAAACCTACCAAAATAAACCTATCCCCACATGGCAGGTTTTAGGCCTCACCGTGCTTCTCTTCCCAGCTGCGGTCGTCGTATTTCTCGACCACGGCGTCGTCATCAAAGTGCAACGGCTTGTCCAGGTTGCGGGGCTTAAAGCCCTCCATGAACTTGTCGCGGCCAAAACTCTCGGGAATCGCCACGGGGTAGCGGCCGGTAAAGCACGCATCGCAGTAACCGCCCTTGGGCATGACCTTAAGCAGGCCCTCGACCGAAAGGAAGGCCAGCGAATCGGCGCCGATATACTCGCAAATCTCGTCGACCGTCTTGTTGGCGCTGATAAGCTGCGACTGCACGTCGGTATCGATACCGTAGAAGCACGGCCAGATGACCTCGGGTGAGTTGATGCGGATATGAATCTCCTTGGCGCCAGCGTTGCGTAGCATCTTGACGAGCTGCACCATGGTGGTGCCGCGCACGATGGAGTCGTCGATGACGACCAGGCGCTTGCCCTCGATGTTGTCGCGCAGCGGGTTGAGTTTCATACGCACGCCCATGGCGCGCAACTCCTGCGTAGGCTCAATAAACGTACGGCCCACGTAGCGGTTCTTGATAAGGCCCTCGCCAAAGGGAATACCGCTCTCGTGCGAATACCCCTCCGCGGGCGGCAGGCCGGAGTCGGGCACGCCGATGACCAGGTCAGCCTCGACGGGCTCCTCGTGTGCCAGCTGACGACCCATGTCATAACGGCAGGCATAGACGCTCTTGCCGTTCATGATGGAGTCGGGGCGGGCAAAGTAGACCTGCTCAAAGATGCAGTTTGCGGGCTCTTCGGCGGCAGGCACGCCCTGCTCGGACACCAGACCCTCGGCGCTGATGCGCAAGATCTCGCCGGGACGGACGTCACGGACGTACTCGGCGCCCACGATATCGAGCGCGCACGTCTCGGAGGCGACGACCCAGCCGTCGGCGCGCGTGACATGGACGGCGGAGTCGACCGTCGCGGCACCGTCCTGCGACGGCAGCTGCGAAACGGATGCGGCATCGGCCTGGTCCAGGCCCTCGTCCACCAGCTTGCCCAGCACGAGCGGGCGAATGCCGTGCGGATCGCGGAATGCGTAGAGCGCCTGCTCGTTGATGAGCGTCATGGCGTAGCCGCCGCGCACAAGCTCCATGGTCTTGCGAATGCCCTCGCGCAGGTGGCCCGTACGCTGGGTAAAGTAGCCGATAAGCTTGGTCGCGACCTCGGAATCCGAATTGGAGAGGAACGGCACGCCCAGCTCGATCAGCTGGCGGCGCAGCTCGTCGGTGTTGACCAGAGTGCCGTTGTGAGCAAGCGCGATAATGACGCTGTTGATGGTGGAAAGGTGCGGCTGCGAGGCTTCCCAGCTCTTGGCGCCGGCGGTGCCATAGCGCACGTGGCCCACGGCCAGCTGGCCGGAGAGTGTCGACAGGTCGGCGTTGGAGAACACGCGGTCGAGCAGTCCCAGGTCCTTGCGGACCATAACCGTGCCGCCATCACCCACGGCGATTCCCGCCGATTCCTGGCCGCGATGCTGTAGCGCGCGCAGACCAAAGTACGTCAGTCGAGCCACATCGCGATCGGGTGCCCACACACCAAAAATGCCGCATTCCTCATGCAGCTGGTCGGAGTCCGGATCATACGTCGACATGGTCTTCACCTGTCCCGCGGCACGCTCGGCCGCGCGGATGGTTTCTTGAGACATGGCATCCCCTCAGAGCCTCGTTATTTGGCGTTACCTGCCCTATTATACGCACGGCAAGACAAGCACTCCCGCGCATGAACAGCGCTTTTTAAAAGCCCACCGAGCTTATAATCCGTTTTGCAGCCAAACATTTTATTGGGCAGGCGCCTCGGGACCGACGATCCCGCATGCTTCCGTCGCGACGCGTCTCGCCCGCCGTTAGGGCTTACATTGCTGCAATTGGGTCGTTTGTCCTGTCTTTTAGCAGGTCGGCGGCGTATCCTTGTACCTACAGCAAAACGAGAAAGGTTATGTATGGATCGAAACGAACTCGACCCCAGCGTCCCCAGCGCCACGGAGGTCAAGAAGATCCCCCTCATCATTAAGGTGTACGCCGTCCTGTGCATCCTTTCCGGCGTGGGCACGCTCCCGTCGGTCGGCGCCTTTATGTGGCAGGTCATTACCGCGCTCATCAACGGCAACGCCGTCGACAAACTTGGCGACAACACGCTCGTCGCAGTCGGCCTTATCGTCGCCGGCATCATGCTCTCGGCTGCCAGTGCCGTCATCCTGATCATCTTTGGCCTGGACCTCATCAAGAACCAGCGCCGCAACGCCGCCCGCCTGTCCTACATCCTTATCGCATTTACCGTCGTCGAGCTTTTGGTCGACGTGATGCTCCAGGGTATCGGGCCGTTCTTGCTGCGCCCCGCCATCCAACTCGGCATCCTCGTCGCGCTTTCGGCCACCGTCGACCCCACGCTTCGTCAGGAGCGCGAGCTGCAGCGCCGACTGCAGGAGATGCTCGATCGCGACGCCGCCGACGAGGGTATGCTCGGCCGCGATGAGACCGGCGAAGGCTACATCAAGCTCAACTACTTCAACCTGTTCTGGGTATTCTTTGTCTGCTGCATACTCGGCCTGATCGCCGAGGACATCTGGCACATGACGGTCGACGACCCGGGCGTCTACCAGAACCGCGCCGGTATGCTGTTTGGCCCCTTCAGCCCCATCTACGGATTTGGCGCCGTGCTCATGACCATGGTGCTCAACCGCTTCTACAAAAAGAACCCCATCATCATTTTCCTGGTAAGCGCTGTGCTCGGCGCAAGCTTTGAAGTGTTCGTGGGCTGGTTTATGCAGACCTCGTTTGGCGTAGTCTCGTGGAGCTACTCGCATATGAAGCTCTTTGGCATGCCCGATCCGCTCGCCGTCCTTACCGGCGGACGTACCTGCACGG
>CABRFG010000023.1 GCA_902470095.1 uncultured Collinsella sp. | reverse complement strand
GTGCGTGCTTAATGCCGAGAACGGCGACGAGGCGACCATCGCCATCAAGCCGGGCGAGGGCGACAAGAAGATCGCCGTGGTGGGCGGCGGTATTGCCGGCCTGGAGGCCGCGCGCGTGGCGGCCAAGCGCGGCTACGATGTGACCGTCTACGAGGCGAGCGATCATCTGGGCGGCCAGATTGTGCTGGCAGCCGCGCCTCCTCGCAAGAACGAGATCATGCGCTCGGTCGAGTACTACGAGAAAATTCTGCCTGGCCTGGGTGTGAAGGTTGAGCTCAACCACGTCGCTACCGCTGAGGACCTCAACGCCGCCGACGCCGCGATTGTGGCCGTGGGCGCGCACGACGTGGTCATCCCCGTTCCGGGTGCCGATTCGGAGAAGGTCGTCTCGAGCTGGGACGTGCTGGCCGGCAAGGTGGAGCTTACGGGCCGCGTCGCCGTTATCGGCGGTGGCTTGGTGGGCACCGAGACTGCCGAGTACCTGCTGCAGCACGGCTGCGAGGTGGCGATCGTCGAGATGCTCGACAAGATTGCCGCGGGCGAGTCCGAGACCATTCTGCCGCTGATTATGGGCGACTTTGCAGAGCACAACGTGGAGCAGCACGTGAAGACCCGCCTGACCGCCATTACCGACGAGGGCGTGGAGGCCATTCGCACCACCGAGGATGGCGCCGAGGAGCCAGTGAAGATCGCCTGCGATTACGTGGTGATGGCCGTGGGTTCCAAGGCCAACGCGTTTGACCTTGATGGCGTGACGGTGCCCGTGACCTGCGTGGGCGACTGCTCGGGCGAGCGCACCGCCGACATTGCAAGCGCCATTCGCACGGCGTATCACGCGGCCAACGAGCTGTAGTTAACATCGCAACGGGGCGGGGCGGTAGCACGGATCCACCTCGCCCGGCTGCGTCCCGGCGAAAACGACCGGGTTGGGTCTGTGAGGGCGGGCCCAACCCGGTTGATCTTTCGCCGGGGTGACTTTTGGCATGGAGAGGTATGGAAATGTCCGCTTGCGCGGACGACCTCTTTTTGAGGAGGGGTCAATATTTAACAGTATTACATCAAAGAGGTAATTAGACACCAATTTTGTCGGTTAAAAACTCTTCTAGTTGCACATACGTGTTACCTGCATAAACAAATGCTAAGGAAATGCTATGGAAATGCGGTATATCGGTGGCAAATATGCAAATTCCTGCGGTGCGATTTGCAATTAACTGCTGCGTGTAAACAGTAAAATGCTACTATCTAACTTGCACGTAAGGTAGCAAATTAGTGTTTATGGCTAAAAAGTAGAAGTGGCAGGTATGTCAGAAGCAGCAAGGACTCGCACGCATGCACCCGAGATTAGGCAGCGCGCCGTCGAGATCCTCCAAGAGGGGTCGGTCATCGCGCTCTCGCCGCAGAGCTTGGCATCCCCCAGGCCACAGCTCGACAGTGGGCCCGCGCATATGCCGTGGGTGGCGCCGACGCCGTTCTTAATGCGGGCTCTCATCACCACACGTATTCGTTTGACGTTAAGCTTGCCGTGGTTAAAGATCGCTTGGAAAATGGCCTAACGGTGCGCGAAGCTATGATCAAACATCAGATCCCCAGTGAGTCTTCGGTCAAGGCCTGGTGTCGTCTGTATCGCAATGGCGGCGAGGCCGCTCTGGTTGATAAGCCGCGAGGCCGTAAACCGCGCGTTAAAAAGGCGGAATAGCGAGCGGGATGGTGCGCCCACGGGGGCGCATTTTTCTTGCCGAGACAACTTTTCGGATCGTCGCGTGCCTATCGGGACATCCTCCAAAGTGGCCAATAAACCGCGCGCAGTGCCCGCGCGCCCATCGCTGCGGTAAAGAAACGTCACTCTTCTACTCCAATGCGGACAGACTCCTTGCCCCGAACGTATAAAACTCCCCAGTTGACCGAAAACCCGCCGCCGCTGCTCCTCAATTGAGCTATAACGTTAAACAATTGCAGCGTTTTTGCATGGGGGAGTGATGGTATGACGCTACTGTATTTCCTTACCCTGTTTCCGCTGGTACCGGCGCTGAGCATGCTGCTCGCGCGCGGTGACCGCGCCCGCGATGCGGTGGGGCTCATAGGTTCCGGCATTATTATGGCGGTGACGGTTGTAGTCGCCGTCATGTTTTTTGGCACGGGTCCGCAGAGCTTTGAGGTTGCCCCCGGTACCTCGCATGTGCTCTCGATCATCAGCTCCGTCATCGACGTCATCCTGTGCGCCGTCATCCTATACAACGCGTACAAATATAGGAACGCGCTCACCACGGTGCTCGGCATAGTCCAACTGGTGGGCTCGCTCGCCTTTGCAGCCATGACGCTGCCCGCGACCGAAGCCGTCACCGCAACCCCGCTCTACCTGGACTACATGAGTGTGATCATGGTGCTCGCCGTTGGCATTGTCGGCAGCCTTATCTGCGTGTATGCCCTGGGCTACATGAAGGACTTCCAGGCCCATGACGAGCACGAGGTCGCGCTGCGCGGGCAGACCGCGCCCGACCGTCGCCCGCAGTTCCTGGCGCTCATGTTCCTGTTCCTCTCGGCCATGTTCGTTATCGTGACGAGCGACAACCTTGAGTGGCTGTTCTGCGGCTGGGAAATCACCACCGTGTGCTCGTTCCTCATGATTGGCTACACGCGCACGCCCGAGGCCATCAAAAACGCCTTCACCCAGATCATCCTCAACATGCTGGGCGGCATCGCGTTTTTGGCGGGCCTTATGTTTCTGCACGTCAACGGCATGCCGCTGACCATCTCGGGCATGATCGAGCTTTCCGGCGCCGGTACCGCGCAGTCCGCACTGCTGGTGATGCCGGTCGTCCTGCTATCGCTCGCCGCCCTTACCAAGGCCGCACAGATGCCGTTCCACACTTGGCTGCTGGGCGCCATGGTTGCCCCCACGCCCACGAGCGCCCTGCTGCACTCGTCAACCATGGTCAAAGCCGGCGTGTTCCTGATGGTCAAGCTGAGCCCGCTCTATGCCATCTATCCCGTGACCGGCTTTATGGTCACGAGTGTGGGTGCCATCACGTTTTTGCTCGCTGCCCTCATGGCCATCTCGCAGAGCAACGCCAAGCGTGTGCTCGCGTACTCCACCATTTCCAACTTGGGCCTCATCAGTGCCTGCTTGGGTGTCGGCGCGCCCGAGGCCGTATGGGCGGCCATCTTCCTGATCCTGTTCCACACGGTGGCAAAGTCGTTGCTGTTCCTGTGCGTGGGCACGGCCGAGCATCATATCGGCAGCCGCAATATCGAGGACATGGACGGTATGTTCAGCCGCATGCCGCACCTGACGCGCCTGATGATGCTGGGCATCATGGGCATGTTTGTGGCGCCGTTTGGCATGCTCGTGTCCAAGTGGGGCGCCCTGGTGGCGTTTGCCCAGACCGGCAACGTGCTCATGATCATGGTTCTGGCCTTTGGCTCGGCCGCGACGTTTTACTTCTGGGGCAAGTGGCTTGCCAAGCTTTCGGGCGTCGATCCCACGGCTCAAAACGTTGAGGTCAATGTCCATAAGACCGAGTGGATGGCGCTCAACACCATCGCCGCGCTGCTGATTCTGTGCTGCGTGGCGTTTCCGGTTATCTCGAGCGGTCTGGTGTCGCCTTACTTGGCCATGGTGTTTGGCCGCGTGCCGTACGTTATTGGCAAGGACGCCATGTATCTGATGGTGGTTATCGTGGCGTTTATCGCCGTGGTGCTGCTGACTTCATTCCGCGTGAGCAACAAGCCGCACGTCAACGTGTACCTTTCGGGCGTGGGAACCGACAAATATCGCCATTTCCGCGGTTCGATGGGACACGAGGTGAAGGCCGAAAAGCGCAATTGGTACTCGGAGGACGCCCTTGGCGAGAAGCGTATTGGCCCCGCGGGTAGCGTCGTGTGCTGCAGCATTATCTTGTTTGCGCTGCTGTGTTGCGCATGGATTGGGCCCGAGCGGCTTGCCATGAGCGCGCCCTCGGTGTTGCGCGGCAAGTATTTTGAAGGTTCGGGCGTCGTGGGCATCTTTATTGGTACCGTGGCGTTTGCCTTGCTGGCGCCGCTTGTGGGTGGCCTGATCGACGGCGTTGACCGCAAACTTTCGGCCCGTATGCAGGGCCGCGTGGGCCCGCACCTGCTCCAGCCTTTCTACGACGTTGCCAAGCTGCTGCGCAAAGCCCCTGCCAGCGTAAACACCATGGACGATACCTATATGGCGTGCGCGCTCATCTTTACCGTGGTGGGCGGCGGCATCTTTGTGTCGGGCTCTAACACGCTGTTGTGCGCTTTTATGGTGACGCTCGCCGCGATCTTTGTGGTGCTGGCATCCGCTTCGACGCAAAGCCCGTTTGCCCAGGTCGGCGCCGACCGCGAGCTGCTGCAGGTTATGAGTTACGAGCCCGCCGTTCTGCTGATGAGCGTGGGCCTGTACCTTGCCACCGATAGCTTCGACTCTATCGCCGTGACGGGGCAGTCGGCCCCCATCATCGTGTACAGCGCGCCCATCTTCCTCGCGCTGCTCGCGGTGCTTACCATCAAGCTGCGCAAGTCGCCGTTCGATCTTTCGTATTCGCATCACGCGCATCAGGAGATCGTCCAGGGCGTCGCCACCGAGATGAGCGGCGGCACGCTGGCCAAGATGACCCTTATGCACTGGTGCGAGACAGCGCTCTTCTTGATGTGGGTGGGCATGTTCTTTGTCTGGGACAACCCGGTGAGCTGGGTGGTCGCCCTGGTCGTGATGGCTGTGACGTATTTTGTCGAGGTGCTGATCGATAACACCTTCGCACGCAGCACCTGGCGCAGCTGCTTTAGGCTCGGATGGGGTGTGGCGCTGGTGTTTGGCCTGCTCAACCTTATGCCCATCCTCGTCGACGTGTTTATTTAGGAGGCGGCATCCATGGATCATAAAATGTCGCGCTCGCCGTGGGTTATTCATTACGACGGCTCGAGCTGCAACGGATGCGATATCGAGGTGCTGGCCTCGCTCACGCCGCTGTTCGATGCGGAGCGCTTTGGCGTGGTCAACACCGGCAACCCCAAGCATGCGGATATCTTTTTGGTGACGGGTTCGGTCAATGCCCAGAACCTGCCCGTCGTGCGCCAGATCTACAACCAGATGCTCGAGCCCAAGTGCGTGGTGGCCTGCGGTATCTGCGCGTGTTCGGGCGGCGTGTTCCGCGATGCGTACAACGTGATCGGCGGCGTGGATCGTGCGATTCCCGTGGACGTGTACGCGCCCGGGTGCGCCATTCGCCCCGAGACGGTGATCGATGCCATCGTGGAGGCATGCGGCATCCTGGACCAGAAGGAGGCCGTGATGCGCGCCGGCGGCGATCCGCTCACCGTAGGCGGCGCTGCTACCTGGGACGGTGGCGTTGAGCTGGGCGAGGACGGGTTTGTGGCTGCTGCGGGTGTCGGGGCCGGTGTCGACTCAGGCGCGGCTGACGGCGCACCCGCCGCTGCAAAGGAGGCCGAGTAATGCAAAAGGCAATCTACACTACCGTCGGGATCGATGAGCTGTTGCCGCATGTGCAGGCGCTCAAAGGTACCGGCGCGCGCTTTGTGCAGATGCATGCCGAGCGCTGTGTGGACGACGGTTCGTATCGCCTGGTCTATACGTTTATCGACGTTCGTGCTGCTCAGGAGCATATTGCGCAGGACGGCAGCTATGCGATCGAGAACCTGGTGGTTGAGGGCATCGACCAGTATCAGGAGATTCCGTCCATCAGCTCGTACTATCCGGCGGTATTCCCGTTTGAAAACGAGGCGCACGACCTATTCGGTCTTGCCATCACCGATATGCAGATTGACTTTAAGGGCTTTTTCTACCAGGTCTCGACTGCCGAACCCATGAGCGTTATCACGCCCGAGGTGAAGGCCGCGCGCGAGAAAGCCATGAAGGTGCGTGCCGCTGCCGAGGCCAAGGCGCGCAAGGCCGCGGCCGAAAAGGCCGCCGCGGCTGCGGCTGCTGCAGGGGAGGGTGCTGCGAGCGCCGGCGACGCCGCGGGCGCCGCTGCTCAGCCCGCTGCGGCTGCCGGCTCCGATACTCAGCATGACGATGCCGCTGCCAAGGCCGCGCTCAAGGCTGCTGAGATGGAGGCAAAGCTCGCCGCCATGGATCCCGAGAAAGCGGCCAAGGTCCGCGCGGCGCTTGCCGCCAAGGCCGCCCGCGACAAGCAGAAAAAGGAGGCGTAAGGTCCATGGCACATCGCTCCGTTATTCCGTTTGGCCCGCAGCACCCGGTGCTGCCCGAGCCGCTTCATCTGGACCTGGTGATCGAGGATGACCGCGTCATCGAGGCAATTCCTCAGATCGGCTTTGTGCACCGCGGGCTCGAGAAGCTCACCGAAAAGCGCGACATGCATCAGTTTGGCTACATCGCCGAGCGCATCTGCGGCATCTGCGCCGTGGGCCACAGCTGCGGCTATGCCAGCGCCTGCGAGCGCATGCTCGGCATCGAGGTGCCTGGTCGCGTGCAGTATATCCGCACCATTCTGCACGAGCTTTCGCGCATTCACTCGCATCTGCTGTGGCTGGGTCTGCTCGCCGACGCCTTTGGCTTTGAGGCGCTGTTCTATCGGTCATGGACCCTGCGCGAGCAGATACTCAAGATTTTTGAGAGCACTTGCGGCGGGCGCGTGATTCTGTCGATTAACGAGATCGGCGGCCTTAAGCACGATATCGAGGACTCCGAGCTGGCGGGCATTGTCCAGACGCTCGATGCCATGCGTCCTGACTACGAGGCCCTGGTGCATACGTTTTTGGACGACAACAGCTGCGGCGAGCGCCTGCATGGCGTGGGCATGATTAGCAAGAAAGACGCGCTGGAGCTTTCGATGGTCGGTCCGTTTGGGCGCGCATCGGGCGTGGATTACGACGTGCGCATGTTTGACGACGGTGCCTATGCGGATCTGGCTGCGTTTGAGCCCATCGTTGCTACCGATGGCGATTGCTATGCCCGCTGCCAGGTGCGTTGCGCCGAGGTCACGCAGGCCATGGACATCATTAAGGAGCTTGTGGGCAAGATTCCGCACGACGGGATTGGCGGGCGCACCAAGCTTACGCCGGCCGACGGCGCGCGCGGCGAGGTTGTGATTGAGCAGCCGCGCGGCGAGGCGTATTACTATGTGCGCGGCAACGGCACCAAGAACCTGGACCGTTTCCGCGTGCGCACGCCAACGTCGCAAAACTTGGCGGGTCTGACGCATGCGCTGCAGGGCGTACTCCTTGCCAACGTTCCCATGATTATCCTGACCATCGACCCCTGCATTAGCTGCACGGAAAGGTAGGCGCGGCATGAGTTTGCTGACATTTGCCAAGACGGCCTTGGGCTCTATGGTCAAGCAGCCGGTCACGGTGTGCTATCCGCAGGAGAAGCTCGCGGCGCCCGAGCGCTTGCGCGGGCATATCGTCAACGACATGGACGTGTGCATTTGCTGCGGCATGTGTGCGCGTCGCTGTCCGGCGGGCGCGCTCGCGGTCGATCGCAAGGGTGGAACGTGGTCGATCGACCCGTATGCCTGCGTGGTGTGCGGTGAGTGCATCGAGAGCTGCCCCAAGCACTGCCTGACTATGGACACCGCCCGCACCCCAGTCGCAGCGGACAAGACTCCCACAGTAGAAACCAAGCCGGAGTAGCGTTGGGATGGGGCCGGTGGGGCAAAATTGCCCCACCGGCCCCGCGCTTAAACGCGCGGTTGTGCCGCTGCGAACAAAACTATGCCGGATTACGGGGCTGGATAGCGAACCTCCGACCATACAGAAAATCGCAAAAACAAAACCGCAGGTAGATAGCCTGCCGTTTTTGAAAAAATGAAGGTATGGATGAGGGTCCCGACTTTAGCCCCGTAATCCGGCATAGTTTTGAAATGGCACCATATCAGTACCAGCCCCTGATCCCTCGGGGACGGAGGAAAAAAGGATCATTTTGGTCCCGCGAGGCTTGCGGAGGCACTCGTGCAGGGCCGCCCGAACAAAACTATGCCGGTTTACTACGACGAATTCGACATTCCCGACCATGGCTGCATTTTTCTAAATATTGCAAACGTTCTACCTGCGGTTTTGCAAGCGCGCAATTTGCTGCGGTCGGAGACATGCGGTTCATCGTAGTAAACCGGCATAGTTTTGAAATGGCATCAAATTGGCGGCAGCCAGCGGCTAGCCTCGCAGATAGGCGATGGCGATTTGGGTGCGGTTGCGTAGCCCCATTTTGGCTAGGATTGAGCTGATGTGGTTGCGCACGGTGCCTTCGCCCATATAGGCGGTGGCAGCGATCTCCTTGTTGTCGAGGCCGCGGGCGATGAGCTCGGCGACTTCGAACTCGCGGTCGGTCAGACCGGCAAAGGCGGCGGGCCGGCGGGTCGCGCCGGCCTCGACGTCCGCCCCATCAAAGTTGATATCTTCGATCGCCTTGCCCTCGAGCACGCGTTTGCCGTCCATGACCTGTGCCAACGCCGGCGGAATGGCGGCGACATCGGTCTTGATCAGGTAACCGCGGGCGCCCAGCTTGAGCGCCGACACAATGTACTCGTCATCCGAGAATGTCGTCAGAAACACCACGCGCGCCGAAGGGTCGCGCTCGAGGATCTCGCGTGCCGCCGAAAGTCCGTCACGCCCCGGCATCTGGATGTCGAGCAGCGCGATATCGGGTGCGTGCTCGGCGTAGAGCGCCACCGCATCGTTGCCGTTGGCACCGGTGCCCACCACTTCGATCTGCGGCTGGGCGCCCAAGATAATCTTGAGCGAATCGACCACCAAGCGGTCGTCGTCGACAACGATGAGCCTCATCGGCCCTCATCTCCTTGCTGTTTGGGAACGGTGGCAAACACACGCCAGCCGCCGGCGCCGGCACGCGGGCCGGCGGTGAAGGTGCCGCCAAGCGCCTCGATGCGCTCGCGCATGGAGGCGAGCCCCATGCCCTCCGTGGCGCCGCGGCCGCTTGCTTGGACCCCGTCCGCGCCATCGTCGGTAACGATGAGCTGGTAAAACGACGGATGCTCCATGCACCGTACGGTGACGGTCTGGGCGCAAGCGTGGCGCATGGCGTTGGAAAGCGCCTCGCGCAGCACCGCCGCAAAGCAGTTGGCGACATTTGCGGGCGCATGTTCGGCCATAACTTCAAGCTCAATCTGCGGGCCGCCGTCCGAGCGTGTGCCTTCGACAATGCGTTCGAGCTGCACGGAAAGGTCGACGGCGTTGTCGTTGAGCGCGTGGACGCTGGTGCGCACAAGCTGGAGCGCCTCGTCAACCGTGCGTTTAACGTCGGCGAAATCGGCGGCGACGCCAGGCTCGTCGGCGTGGACCACGCGTAGGGCTTCGGCCTGCAGTGAGGCGCGCGTGAGCTGGTGCCCGACGTTATCGTGGATCTCGCGCGCGATGCGGGCGCGTTCGGCGAGCGTCGCGAGCTCGACTTCGTAGTCCTGGCGGTCGGCGAGGTCGCGGTTGCGTGCCTCGAGTGCCAGGGCGCGTTCTTGCAGCTTGTCGCGGGTGCGACGCATGCGTTCCTGTTCGCGCTCCAGCTGCGCGGTGCGCAGCGACAGCAACGTGGCGGCGACCGAAAGGATGGTGGTTAGCAGCAGCGTTCGGGTGGTGAGCGCGCCGCCGCGAAGGTCCGCGACAAGCGCGCAGACAAACACGGCGCCAATCGCCAGCGCGGGCCAGATGCGTTCGCGGCGCACGCGTCGCGCGATGTCATAGAGGGCGAGAGGCGCAAACGGCACAAACGGCGGCACGAAGAAAGCCGCGATGATGCAGGCGTAGCTCGCTGCCTCGCTTGCGCGTCGGGTGCGTTTCCCCTGTGTGACCTCGGCCAGCGAGGTGGCAATAATGCCAAGGCAAAACGCCACAACCAGACGAGCGTCCACGGCAAGACCCATGGCGGCCGCAATACAGCACGCCAGCACGATCGATTTGTCGAAAAGCCTGTTCATACGGGTATTGTACGCAAAGCTGCGCGTGGTGGAGGGGCCGCCTAGCGCAACCGTAACATTCCTCCCGCACGGTGGGGCGGTCGCGTCAGCGGGCCACGCGACCGAGCCCCCGCACTCGTGACAAAGCTCACTGGTGCGCGCCGGCGGCTCCTGCGATGATGCAATCGTACCGGGCCGCAATCAACGGAAGGGCCGCCTCATGACAGACATCGTCCACGTCGAAAACCTCGTCAAGCGCTACGACGATCTTATCGCGCTCGACCACTTTAACCTGAGCATCGCCCCCGGCGAGATCTTTGGCCTGCTGGGCCCCAACGGCTCGGGCAAGACCACGTCCATCAACTGTATTCTGCAGCTGCTTGCCTACGACAAAGGCACCATCGAGCTGTTCGGCGAACCCATGACGCCCGCCCGCTATGACCTCAAGCGCCGCATCGGCGTGGTGCCGCAGCAGGTGGCGGTGTTCGACGAGCTTACGGTGCGCGAGAACATCGACTATTTCTGCAGCCTCTACGTTAACGACCGCAAGCGCCGCCGCGCGCTGGTGGACGAGGCGATCGACTTTGTCGGGCTGGGCGACTTTGCCAAGTTCCGCCCCGGCAAGCTCTCGGGCGGCCTGGCGCGTCGCCTCAACATCGCCTGCGGTATCGCGCACAAGCCCGAGCTCATCTTCTTTGACGAGCCCACGGTGGCGGTCGACCCGCAGAGCCGCAACGCCATCCTGGAGGGCATCTGCCGCCTGCGCGACGAGGGCGCCACGGTGGTGTATACCAGCCATTACATGGAGGAAGTCGAGCAGATTTGCAGCCGCATCATGATCATGGACGGCGGACGTGTGCTGGCGCAGGGCACCAATGACGAGCTCAAACGCATGATTCAAATGGGCGAGCGCGTGACTGTCGAGGTCGGCGCCGTCGAGACCGCCACGGTCGAGCGGCTGCGCGCCCTCGAGCACGTGCTTTCGGTTGAGCTGTCCGGCGGCGAGCTCGTCTGCACCTGCGAAGCGAGCCCGCACAATTTGGTCGACATCCTCGACACGCTGCGCGCCGCCGATGTGGCGCTCGGCCGCGTGTGGAGCGAGCCGCCGACCCTCAACGACGTGTTCCTCGAGATCACCGGCCGCGAGCTGCGCGACTAGGGGGCAGTCATGTTCAACACCATCATCACTACGGTCAAGACGCTGCTGCGCCGGCCGAGCACGTGGGTCTGGGGCGCTCTCTTTCCCATCGCACTTTCCACGATGTTCATGTTTATGTTTGCGAATCTGAGCTCCGACGGCACGGTCGACCCGGTACCGGTTGCCGTCATAGCGGACGAGGCCTGGGACGCCTCGACCTTTAAGGACGTGGCGACGTCGCTTGCCAAGGAGAGCGACAATCAGCTGCTCGAGATCCACGAGTGCGACGACGCAGCCGATGCGAACCGTGCGCTCAAGGCCGGTGAGGTCGCGGGTATCTATACGGTCGACGACGCGGGCACGCCCAAGCTCACACTGCTTTCGAGCTACGACAGCTCGCGCGCATCATCGGTGCTCACCGATCGCAGCATCCTGGAGACGGTGGCAAGTTCGTATACACAAAATGCCGAGCTCATGTCCCAGATTGCCCAGGACAACCCGGCGGCGCTCGCCGACCCGGAGGCGGTTGCGCGCGCCCTGTCGCTCGAGGGCGGCACCCGCCGCGTAAGCCTGACACGCACCACGCCCGATGGCACGGTCATCTACTATTACGCGCTTTTTGGCCTGGTCGCGATGATGTCTGCCGAGTTTGCCGCCTTGAGCGTCGTCGATCTGCAGCCCAATCTGTCGGGCCTTGGCGCGCGCCGCTGCGCGGGCGGTCTTTCCAAAACGGCGTCGCTGGCCGGTATCTTTGTGGGCTCGTGGCTGGTCTCCTTTGCCTCGATGGCGATCGCGATCGGCTACGTGCGCCTGGTTGTGGGCGTCGACTTTGGCGGGCGCGAGGGGCTGTGTCTGGTGGGCGGTGCCGCTTCCGCGCTTGCCGCCACGGGCTTGGGACTCTTTGTGGGCACGCTTCCCGTTAAGGGCGGCAAGGCATCCAAGTCGGGCATCCTCACAGGCTTTGCTACCACGTGCGCCTTGTTCGCCGGCCTCTACGGCGAGCCGGCGATGGCGCTTGCCGATGACGTCGCCCGCGCCTGTCCGGCCGAGTGCTGGCTCAACCCCGTCAAGCTCATCTGCGACATGTTCAACCGCCTGTATTTCTTTGAGGACCTGGGGCCCTTCGCCGTTCGCGCCGGCGCTCTGGTCCTCATGACGCTGGTGTTTGTCGCCGCCGCTACGCTGATCTTTGGAAGGAGCCGCTATGAGCACCTTTAAGACTGCGCTTCGCATGGCGCTCGCGCACCCGTTCTACCTGCTCATCTACACGGTGTTCATTTCGCTGATGGGCGTATTCATCGCGGCATCGGTGAGCTGGAACTCGTCGCAGCTCACCGAGTACAAGCCCTACGACGCCAACGTGATCGTGGTCGACCGCGACGGCAGTGATCTTTCACGTGCGCTCACCAAGCACCTGGGTTCGCGTTTTGACCTGGTCACGGGCATCGGCGATGACACGTACGACCTTGCGGACGCGCTCTCCAAGAGCAACAGCGCCAAGGGCAGCGCCGACTGCGTGTTCTTTATCCCGGAGGGGTTCGAGGACGACCTGGTCGCGGCTGCCCGCGCGGGGGAGTCCCTGCCCAAGCTCGATGTGACCTACGGTGCCGGCACTATGGCGGCGGCGCTTTCGTCTGCCGAGGCTTCGCGCTGGATCTCGCTCGCGGGCGCTGCGGCGGCGCTTGAGCCCACTGCCTCCAACGGCTACGTTGCCAAGGCTGCTGAACATGCGGCCGCGAAGCGCGCGGAGGTCGAGGTCGAGCAGGTCAAGGTCGACTCGACGGCCGCCGCCACGCTCGAGTCGTACTTCAACTTTGGCGCGTACGCGATTATCTCGTCGGTCATCGTATCGGTGGGGTTGGTGTTCTCGGGCATGAACGAGCCCGAGCGCGTGCGTCGTATGGATGCCGGCCCAATCTCCGAGCGCCAACGTTCGCTTGCCGTGTTTGCCGCCGCCGCCGTGCTCACCGTCTGCATCTGGTTTGTGTCGAGCATGATGGGCGTCGTGGGCTTTGCCGGTGCGGTTGCCGAGGTCGGCGTGGGCCGTGTGTGCCTGGCACTGGCGGCGACGTTTGCCCTGGCGTGCACGCCGCTGGCCGTTGGCTTTGCCCTTTCGAGCCTGGGTGCGCGCGAGGAGCTGCTCAATGGCGTGGGCAACCTGCTCGGCATGCTCATGACGTTTTTGGGCGGTGCCTGGATGCCGCTGTCGCTCATGGGCTCGGCCGTGCAGACCGCGGCGCATTTTGTGCCGACGTTTTGGGTGAACGACGCGATCAGCAAGGCGCTTGCCTCGGACCTGACGTCCGCCGTGCTGGGCGACATCGCCTGCGATCTGGGCGTCACGGTACTCTTTGCCGTGGCCATCGCCGCTGTAGGCCTGGCTCTCGCACGCGCCAAATCCCGCGCCTAGCCACCTAGTCATTGGGTACTCATTGGGGACAGACTTAAACGACCAAGAGTGGTCATTGGGGACAGACTTAAACGACTAGTCATCGGGGACAGTCTTTGCCGAACCGCCGGCTTGCCGGTCGGGTTGCCAAGGACTGTCCCCAGCTGTCGGGTGGCGAAAGAGTGTCCCTTGCGACTAGTCATTTAAGAACGTCCCCAATGACTAGTCTAAGAACGTCCCCAATGACTAGTCTGAAATAAATCCCAAGCCTCGCCCAAAAATAGTTCGCCAAGGTTTACTATTACCCTCATAAAGTAGTACAAGGCTAACAATGGGGGATAGCATGGCGACGAAGCAAGCCTACGTCCAGGTCAAGGGGCTCAAGAAGCACTACGGCGACGGTGATGCGCGCCTGACGGTGCTCGACGGCATCGACACGTCCATCAACCGCGGAGAGATCTGCGTCATGCTGGGGCCCTCCGGCTCGGGCAAATCAACATTCCTTAACCTGATCGGTGGCCTGGAGGATGCCGACGGCGGCTCCATCATGGTGGACGGCTGCGACCTCACGGTGCTCAAGCCCGCCGACCTGGGTGAGTACCGCCGCCGCGAGCTGGGCTTTGTCTTCCAGTTCTACAACCTGGTGCCCGATCTCACCATCAAGGAGAACATCGAGGTCACGGCGCACCTGTCCAAAAACCCGCTCAACATTGACGACCTGCTACGCTCGCTGGGCCTCTACGAGCACCGCAACAAGTTCCCGCGCCAGGTCTCGGGCGGCCAGCAGCAGCGCTGTGCCATCGGCCGCGCACTCGTCAAAAACCCGGGTCTGCTGCTGTGCGACGAGCCCACGGGCGCGCTCGACTACAAGACGTCCAAGGAAATCTTGCAGCTCATGGAGGATGTCAATCACGAGTACGGCTGCACCATCATCATCGTCACCCACAATGCCGCCATCGCGCGCATGGCCAATCGCGTGCTGCGCCTGCGCGACGGTCGCATTGTCGAGGATGAACTCAACGAGTCGCCCGTCGCGGCCGCCGAGCTCGATTGGTAGGCGGCGCCATGACACCTCTCGCAAAACGTCTCCCGCGCGAGCTGCGCCGCAATATCGGCAAGTACCTGGGCATCTTTTTGCTTATGTGCGGAAGCATTGCTCTCACCTCGGGCTTTTTGCTCGCGGCGCATTCCATCGGTTGCCTTATCGACGACATGCGCGATGCGTACACGATCGAGGACGGCCGCGTGACCACCTCCTTCGAGGCCACCAAAGACCAGCTCAAGGCCGCCGAGGATGCAGCCGGCGACGTCGGCGGCATCACACTCTACAAGAATTTCTCCATCGACGCCATCATCGAAAAGACCGCCGGCGACGACGGCACCAAGCGCACGCTGCGCACCTATGCGCACCGCACCAAGGTCGATATCGCGTCCTACTGTGAGGGCAAGGAGCCCAAGACGGACGATGAGGTGGCCATCGACCGTGTCTTCGCCACCAACAACGACCTCGCCGTGGGCGATAAGGTCGAGCTCGAGGGCCGAGCCTACACCATCTGCGGCATCATGACCCAGCCCGATAGCCAGGCGCTGTTCCTCAACAATTCGGACTTTACGGTGAACACCATCACGTACGGCGTGGCCGAGGTCACCGACGCCGGCTTTGCCGCGCTTGAGGATGCCGGCGGCGCACCCGCCTACACCTACTCCTTTACCTTTAACGACCGCGACCTCTCCACCGCGGACCGCATCGATGCGGAGCAGGATATGGTGGAGGCACTGACCGATGCCGATGCACGCGTAGATGAGCTCATCGACGCCGATTCCAACCAGGGCATTGGCTACGCGCGCGACGACGTGGACGGCGACTCCATGATGTGGATGACGTTGCTCGACATCATCATCGTGATCATGGCGTTCGTCTTTGTGGTCCTTACCGACGCCACCATCGAGGAGGAGAGCGCCATCATCGGCACGCTGCTCGCCAGCGGTTATCGCCGTCGCGAGATCGTGCTGCACTACCTGGCACTTCCCGCCATCTTGGGCGTGGTCGCGGCGCTTTTGGGCACTGCGCTCGGCGTTGTGTTCTTTACCGAGCCCATGCGCAGCCTCTATTACGGGTCGTACAGCCTGCCGCCCTTCCAGGTGTACTGGAGCTGGGAGATCTTTGTGAAGTGCGCCGTGGTTCCCGCCGTCGCGCTCATCCTCATCACGCTGGTGGGTCTGCTTCGCAAAATGGGCAAGACGCCGTTGCAGTTCCTTCGTCACGAAGCGAGCGGCAAGTCGGGCACCAAGCGCGGCCTGCAGCTGCCGGAGCGCATGGGCTTTGTCTCGCGCTTCCGCCTGCGTATCTTCCTGCGCAATCTGGGCAACTTCGCCACGCTGTTCGTGGGCATCGCGTTTGCCTCGCTGCTGCTGCTCTTTGGCCTGGCGATTTTGCCCACGATGACGCACTACGCCGACAACCTCGAGACAAGCCTGGTCGCCGAGCACCAGTACACGCTCAAGGCCCCGCTAGAGCTCAATGGCACTGTCGAGGAGCGCGAGCAGTGGTCGGCACTCGAGCGCTTGCAATCGGTTGACGGCGCGCTGCTTTCCGCCGCCCAAGATGCCGATGACGAACTCGACGACGCGGCCGATGCGGCGCAGGCGGCAGCCGATGCCGCGACCACATCTCCGTCTGCCGAGAGCCTGACCGCAGTGCAGGACGCGCTCGCCAAAGTCCAGGACAAGAAGGATGCGCTTTATGCGCGCCTCGATGACCTTGCCGATGCCCTCGGCTGCGACCGCGATGAGGCCATCGGCCTGATCGACAAGGCCTCTAAGATCGACACTGACAACGACGATATCCACCCGGTCAATACGACCGGCAACGGCGCGAGCACAATCGCACAGGCCGAGAAATATGCCGTTTACCAGCTGCAATACGACCGCGGCGATGGAAATGGCGAGGAGACGATTTCCGTCTACGGCATTTCACCAGATTCGCGCTATTGGAAAGACCTCAACGTCGGCGACGGACGCGTCGTCTTTGGCGGCGGTCTGCTCGATAAGTTTGGCTGGAGCGAGGGCCAGAAGGTCACGCTCAGCGACAAGTACGAGGGCGAGCATTATTCCCTTGAGTATGCGGGCAAGGACTGTGCCTGGGGCTCCAAGTCGGACATGAATATCTATATGAGTATCGACGACTTTAACGAGCTGTTCGACAACGACGCCGCCTACTTTAACGGCTATGTGAGCGACGAGAAGCTCGACCTCGATGCCCGTTACTTTGCCGGCGACACCACGCCCGACGACATGCGCGCCGTGGGCGACCAGTTCATCGGCATGATGAGCAAAATGATCGGCATGATGATCGGGCTCGCGGTATTTATCTTCCTGCTGTTTATGTACCTGCTGACCAAGGCCGTGATTGACCACAGCGCCCGTTCGATTAGCTACATGAAAGTCTTTGGCTATCGAGATAGCGAGATCTCGCATCTGTACATTCGCTCGATCACGCTGTGCGTGGCGGCGTCGCTCGTGCTGAGCCTGCCGGTCATCATTGGCTCGCTCACGGCCATCTTCCGCTCGATGCTGCTCGCCTACAACGGCAATATCGAGATCTACGTGCCCGCCTGGTCTATGGCTGCATGCGTCGGCATTGGCTTTGCGACCTACCTGGTCGTGGCGCTGCTACACACGCGCTCTATCAAGCGCGTCAGCCTGGCCGAAGCCCTCAAAGTCCAAGAGTAGTCATCGGGGACGTTCTTAAACGACTAGTCATCGGGGACAGTCCTTGCCGATTCGCCGGCTCGCCGGCAGGGTTGCCAAGGACTGTCCCCAACTGCCGGCAGGAAAGGAACGTCCCTAGCTGCCAGGTGGCGAGGCACTCATTTAAGTCTGTCCCCAATGAGTACCCAGACAAAACTATAGGAACACCCAATGACTAGGTGCCGTACTTGACTTTAACTCTGCTTTAACTGGTACCATCCTCTATGTCTGTAACGCCATATAGACAGAGGGGATATATCTATGACCGCAACTGCACCCGCAGCACCCGCTAAGGTGTACTTCACCAACCTGCGCACGCATGCTCGCGAGAGCCAGCTCGACAAGCTCAAGCGCCTCATCCGTCACGCCGGTATCGAACAGATCGACTTCGAGAACAAGTTCGTCGCCATTAAGATTCACTTTGGCGAGCTGGGCAACCTGAGCTTTTTGCGCCCCAACTACGCCCGCGCCGTCGCGGATGTCGTGAAGGAGCTGGGCGGCAAGCCCTTCCTCACCGACTGCAATACGCTCTATGTCGGTAGCCGCAAAAACGCGCTCGAGCACATCGATACCGCCTACCAGAACGGTTTTACCCCGTATGCCACGGGTTGCCAGATCATCATCGCCGACGGCCTCAAGGGCACCGACGAGGCGCTCGTCCCGGTCGAGGGCGGCGAGTACGTGCACGAGGCCAAGATCGGTCAGGCGCTCATGGATGCCGATATCGTGATCAGCCTCACCCACTTTAAGGGCCATGAGCAGGCCGGTTTTGGCGGCGCCATGAAGAACCTGGGCATGGGAGGCGGCAGCCGTGCCGGCAAGATGGAGCAGCATGCCGCCGGCAAGCCGAACGTCGCGACCGAGCACTGCGTTGGCTGCCATGCCTGCGAAAAGATCTGTGCGCACAACGCCATCTCGTTTGACGATACCCGCGAGCGCGAGCTTGCCAACGGCAACACTCGCACGGTGCACGTGGCTGCCATCGACCACGATCGCTGCGTGGGCTGCGGACGCTGCATTGCGGCATGCAACCAGGACTGCATCAAGCCCGGCTATGAGGCCGCGGCCGACGTGCTCAACTGCAAGATCGCCGAGTACACCAAGGCCGTCGTCGACGGCCGCCCGAGCTTCCACATCTCGCTTGCTATGGATATCAGCCCCAACTGCGATTGCCATCCCGAAAACGATACGCCCATCGTCAACGACATCGGCATGTTCGCGAGCTTCGACCCGGTCGCCATCGACCAGGCTTGCGCCGATGCCGTTATGGCATCCGAGCCGCTGCCCAACACCGAGCTCACCGACAGCGCCGCCAAGATGGAGCATAACCACGAGCATCTGGAGGGCGAGCAGGCCAAGGATCCCTTCTGCATCACGCATCCCGACACCGACTGGCGCGCGTGCATCGCGCATGCCGAGAAGATCGGCCTGGGCACGAGCGAGTACGAGCTCATCGAGGTCAAGTAGCACCTGTCTATTGGACATATCAAGCGCTTTTGTAGCGCAACGTTAGCAAAAGCCGCCCGTGAGCACAGTGCCCACGGGCGGCTTTTCGGAAGTATGCGGCAAATTTCGAGACCGCCGAGCACACGACGTTTTTTGGCAACAAAACCCCTGATAAATTGTTGGTAAAACTGTGGTCTGGTCAGCAGTTCCAGATTTTGCCGCATACTTCCGAAAATAGGGGGTCAGATAAAGCTCCAGACGTTGCTTTTTGCCTAAAAATACTCGTCGAGGAAGTCGTCGACCGTGTTCCAGTAGAGTTCGGGGTCGACCTGCGCGCTCTTGGCGTGGGTGGCGCCATGGACGGTGAGCTTTTGCTTGACCTTGCTGGCGCACGCGTCGTAGTTTTGGTCGAGCATGCTGTACGGCACAAAGGTGTCTTGGTCACCGTGGATAAACAGCATGGGAACCGTCGCGCGCTTGAGCTGTTCCACGCTGCTCGCCTTATGAAAGTCGTAGCCCGCGCGCACGTTGCACACCAAGTTTGCTACATCGAGCAAGGGAAAGCTGGGCAGGCCGAACACGTCCTTGAGCTGCAGAGAAAACTCGTCCCAAACACTCGTATAACCGCAGTCCTCGATAATGCATTTCACGTTTGCGGGCAGAGATTCCCCCGCGACGTTCATGGCGGTCGCCGCGCCCATGGATTCGCCAAAGACCAGGATGCGCGCCTTGGGGTCAGCCTGAACGATTCGCTCGATCCATGCGACGATGTCGAGGCGCTCGGGCCAGCCCATGCCGATATAGTCGCCGCCGGAGCGCTCGTGGGCGCGGGCGGCGGGTGCGAGTACGTTCATGCCACGGTCGTGGAAGCGTTTGGCGTATCGGGCCATACCGATGGGCTCGTTGGTATATCCATGCAGGCAGACGGCGTAGTCGTGCGTGCTCTCCGACGCAGCAAAATACCAGGCGGCAAGCTCGGTCCCGTCGTCCGCGGTGAGGTTGCTGCTCTTGCGGTTCTCTTTAAACCATGCCCGCGCCTCGGTATCCTCGGCATCCGGCTGCTCACCTTCTTTGTCGTTCTTGCTATCCTGCATCATCTTCATGGTGTATGGCGCGCGGGGATTCAGCGCGAAGTCAAACAGAAAGTTGCCGGCAAATCCGAGCAGCGCAACGACAACCACCAGTGCAACGATGCCGGCTATCTTGAGCTTTCGATGGGAACGTGCGTTTTGAGCCATGCGGTATTCTCCTATAAGATGTTAATACATCAACATTTAATGCAAGCGCATTATGGACGTTCGCCGTTGATGCGTCAACAGGCAAAGAATGGGTAAACAAAGGGTCACGTATGGTGCAAATTTCGCACGTACCTAGACGCTTTGATATAGTGTTGAGAACTCTTTACGTTGGAGGATGTAACCGGCATGTCCGATTCGAGCGACAGTTCTAAGCCGCGACCCAAGACCGCGGCCGTTCCACACTACACGGTGGGCGAGGAGATCATGAACTCCGTCACCCATGGTGTCGGCTGCCTGCTGGGTATCGCGGGCCTGGTACTCCTGATCGTATTTGCTGCCCTGCGCGGCGGAGGCCCGGCCCACATGGCCGCGGCGATTGTCTATGGTGTCAGCATTATCCTCGAATACCTTGCCTCCACGCTCTACCATGCGATTCAGCCCGCTCGCGCCAAGCGCGTGTTTCGCATTATCGACCACAGCTGCATCTACCTGCTCATAGCCGGCAGCTATACGCCGTTTTGTCTCATCACGCTCGCAAACGACGGCGGTCCTATGCTGTTCTTTGCCGTATGGGCCATCGCCATTATCGGCATCGCCCTCGAGTGCTTTATGCGCGAGCGTCAACCGCACTGGGTAAGTGGCCTGGTCTACCTGCTGATGGGCTGGCTCGTTGTCTTTAAGCTGCCCGAACTTGTGGCACTGCTCAACCCCGTGGCGCTTGCCCTGCTCGCCGTCGGCGGCGTGTGCTACACCGCGGGCGTGCCGTTCTATATCGCCAAAAACGTGCGCTATCTGCACAGCGTGTTTCACCTGTGGGTGCTCGCCGGCAGCATCTTCCAGTTCATGGCGGTGATCCTCTTCGTAATCTAGCGACCACGCCAGCGCCCGTGCCCCCGCTCGGTCGCCAGCGCAATTGCCCTATCCGCCATCAACGTTTTACCCTAACGTCCCGAATCTTGGAGGTTCGAGAAACTCCCGATGGACATAACCATCTCCCTTATCACCACCCTCGTTTTGACCCTCATCAACGGCTACTTCTCCATGTCCGAGATGGCGCTCACCACGGCTAAGCGCGCCGTGTTGGAGCACGATGCCGAGGAAGGCGACAAGCGCGCCGAGCGCGCCATTAAGCTGGCCGCCGACTCCGACCAGCTGCTCGCCACCATCCAGGTCGCCATCACGCTCGTGGGCTTCGCCTCGTCCGCCGTCGCCTCGACGAGCCTGTCCGACCCGCTTGCCACGTGGCTCATGAGCTTTGGCATCGCGCCGCTTTCCGCCATCGCGCGCGGCCTGGCGCCGGTCATCATCACCGTCGCCGTCGCCTTCGTGTCCATCGTGGTTGGCGAGCTTGTGCCCAAGCGCATCGGCCTGGCTAACGCCGAAGGCGTATCCAAGCAGGTCGTGGGACCGCTCTCCGTGTTCCAAAAGATTGCCCGCCCGCTCGTGTGGCTGACCGGTGCCTGCTCCGACGGCCTGGCCCGCATCCTGCGCATCAAGAGCGCCGATGACCGCCAGAACGTCTCGGAGGAAGAGATCAAGTACATGGTCTCGGAGCAGGATGATCTGCTCGACGAGGAAAAGCGCATGATCCACGAGATCTTCGACCTGGGAGACACCGTTGCCCGCGAGGTCATGGTGCCGCGCGTGGACACCACCATGTGCGAGGACGACGAAACGGTCGCCGACGTGCTGTCCGCCATGCGCCAGACCGGCTTTAGCCGCATCCCCGTCTATCACGAGGATCCCGACAACGTCGCCGGCATCGCGCACATCAAGGACCTGATCCAGCCTTCGCTCGACGGCAAGGGCGACCAGCCCATCGCCGACTTTTTGCGCGACGCCACCTTTGTGCCCGACACCAAGGACATCCTGCCGCTGCTGTCCGAGATGCAGACCTCGCACGACCAGATCGTGGTGGTCGTGGACGAGTACGGCGGCACGGCCGGCATCATCACCATCGAGGACATCGTCGAGGAGATCGTGGGCGAGATCGAGGACGAGTTCGATCCCGACAACAAGTACCTCACGCGCCTTTCGCGCCGCGAGTGGCTTGTCGATGGGCGTTTTTCGTGCGATGACGCGATTGAGCTTGGTTGGCCGCTCGAGGAAAGCGATGATTATGAGACCATCGCCGGCTGGATTTTGGAGCTTTGCGACTCGGTGCCCGACATCGGAGAGGTGTTTGAGGTTGCGGGGTACAAGTTTAAGGTGCAGTCGATGCGTGGCCAGCGCATCTCGCTCATTCGCGTGATCGCTCCGGCCGAAACCGATAAGAAGGATTCCGAGCCCTCGGCCGATGAGCCGGCGGCGTCGGACGCGGGTTCTGCGGACCCGCACGACGGCGACGAGTAGGGCAAGGAAGAGTAGGGGAGAGTTATGGCAGGCCTGTTCAACATCCTTAAGGTCACCGTCAGCGAGGACAAGATCTGCGCGCACGTGCTGGTGAACCCCGGCATGCCGCTCATGACCTCGGAGGACATCGAGGCCACGGCGCGCGTGTATTACCTGGTGCCCGCGATTGCCAAGCACCTGTGCCTGGGCGATTCCGGTCGCGAATTCCAGGACTGTATGGGCCAGACCGAGCTTTGCCATCTGCTGGAGCACGTGACGGTCGAGCTCATGAACGAGACCGGGCTTGCCGGCAGCATTTCGTGCGGCCGCACCCGCGTAAGCGAGCACGACGAGCGTGTCTTTGAGGTCGAGCTTTCGTGTCCCGACGACGCGCTGGCCATCGGCGCGCTGTCTTCGGCGACCTTTATGATGGACTGGGCGTACCTGCACGCCGACCAGCCTGCCCCCGACGTGGAAGGAACGGTCGCGGGCCTGCGCAACCTGGTGCTGGGTATGCGCGCCGAGGCCGAGGGCAAGGACCCGCACGAGGCCGTCGCCGCCGCGAACGCCGAAGGCGAGGCCGGGGACACGACCGAGGGCGAGGCGCCTGCCGAGGCTGCCGCCGAGTCTGTCAACGATGCCCCTGCCGAGGAGGCCGTCGAGGTCGAGCCCGCGGAGCCCCAGGGCGTCCCGAGCTTTGACGACGAGCCGCAGGAAGTAATCGATACCGAGGGCGCGACCGCCGAGAGCCATGAGGCCCCCGCTGCCGTCTACGGTGGTGCGGCGACGGCTCCGGTTGCCCTTGCGCGTGAGGGAGCGCTGCCGCTCGTTGACGGCGCCGGCGAGGACCCGGGCGCTACAGTGGCCATGCCTGCCATGCCGCAGGAGTAGGCTCACCCGCTTATCACCATCATGTACCTGCGCCTTTACCGTACGCAGATGAGCGAGACGGCAAGCGCTGTGCTGCGGGTATAATGGACAGCATTCAAACGGTGGGCGCCGAGGTGCCCGCAGGAGAGGAATGAACATGGGTAAGACTTTCAACTTTATCTCGGGTGCGCTCTTCGGTGCTGCCGCCGGCGCCATCATCGGCGTCGCCTTGGCTCCGCGCTCGGGCGCCGAGACCCGCGCCATGGCTGCCGATATCGCCAACGACGCCTGGGATAACATGCGCGACACCTACGAGCACGGTGCCGAGGAGGCCCGCGCCGCGGTCAACGATTTTGGCCCGATGGTCGACGCCAAGACCGATGACCTGCGTGCCAAGGTTGACCTTGCCCGCGAGCGCATGGACCAGCTGCGCGAGCAGCTCAACGACGCCATCTCGGGCGGTAACGTGACGCCCGCCGCCGATGTCGTGGTCGAGAACGCCGTCGAGGCCGACGCCGAGGCCGCGGAGCCTTCGACCGAGGCATAATGCGCGCCGGGGATTTTGTCGGCGCCAAGATCTATCGCAAGCCTACCGAGGATAAGCGCACCAAAAAAGACGGCACGCCGCGCAGTCCTAAAAAGCTCGGCAAGATTCACTTTCCGGTCTTTACCCCGGGCGGTACGCGCGTGGTGGGCTTTATGGTGCGCCAGTCCGATATCGCGGGCATGATCGAGCGCCCCGACCGATTTGTGGCGCTCGATGCCATTGGCGTCTACGAGGGCGCCATCGCGGTTGACGACGTCAAGGGCACCTACGATGCCGCTGCGGCCAAGCGCCTCGACATCAACCTGGACGATTGCATTATCTGGGTTGGCATGGACGTGCGCACGGAGTCGGGCGATGTCGTGGGCTATTGCTCGGATGTGGAGTTCAAGCCGCGTTCGGGCATCGTGCAGACGTTCTACGTGACCGCCGGCACTGCCTCGAGTGTGCTGGTGGGCGACACGCAGATGCCGCCGACGATGCTGCGCGGCTATGCGGACGGCGCGATGATCGTTTCGGACGAGGTCAAGTCGCTCGGGTATTCGGGCGGCGCCGCCGCAAAGGCTGCCGAGGCAAGCGTCGTGGTGGGCGATAAGGTCAAGAAGGGCGCCAAGGTGCTCGATGACAAGGGCTCGGTCGCCGTGGACAAGGGCAGTCGCGCGCTGGGCAAGCAGCTCGGCAAGACGCGCGGTATGTTCAAGGCCTTTAAGGACGAATATCAAAAGGCGAGCGGTGGCTCGTCGAAAGCTAACAAATAGCGACGTACCAAATGATGGGAGGCAAGCCGGAGACCTGTTGCTCCGGCTTGCTGCGTTTATGGGGGAGGGCACATGCGCCAAAACGGATCATATTCACACGGACGCTCGGGCGCGCGTCCGACGGCGCGCCGCGATCTGGGGCAGCTGCCCAGCGGTCAGCGCAAGCGTCACCGTAAGCCCGGCGCGATGTATCTCAACCATAGCCGCGGCTTTAGCGACCGCAGCGCTCGCATCGGCAACGGCCGCACGCCCCGCCGTCCGTCTCGCCTGCCCTATGCGCTCATCGCCGTGGGTTGCGCGCTCGTGCTGTTCATCGCTGCTGTCGTGGGCTACGTCAACCGCAGCGTGGATGTCGTCCTCAACGGCCAGGAGACTGCGGTGCGCGTCGGCTCTACGCTGCAAAATCTCATCGACGATCAGGAGCTGACCGATACCTACGACGCCGGGGACTTGCTGGCCGTTGACGACAGCGTGCTTACTCGCCATGGCGGCGAAAAGCTGTCGGTAAAAGTGGACGGCAAGCGCGTAAAACAGGGCAAGTGGAAAAGCCGCGAGCTTGCGGGCGGCGAGAAGGTGACGGTCAAAGACGGCCGTGACATGTACGAGAAGCACGAGGTCCAAGCGACGGTAATCGAGCCCAAGCTTAAGGTCGAGGGCACGGGTGCCATCGAGTATGTCAAGACGTGGGGTATCCAGGGTCGCTCCGAGGTGTGGGTCGGCGAGCAATCGGGTAAGACACAGGACCGCGGCGAGGTCGTGCCCGCCACCGATTGCGTGGTCGAGCGCGCGAGCGTGGCGCCCAAGGGCAACGAAAAGTACGTAGCGCTGACGTTTGATGAGGGCCCGAGCGGAGCGACCAAGCAGATCTTGCAGGTGCTCAAGGAAAAGGGCGTCACCGCAACGTTCTTTCTGTCGGGCGATGCGGCCGAGGCCTCGCCCGCCACGGCCAAGGCGATTGTCGATGCCGGCTGCGAGGTCGGCTCCAACAGTTACAGCGACGAATCGCTCAAGGGCAAGGATCGCGATGCGGTGCGCGAACAGGTTTCGAAGGGCACCGAGGCGATCAAGTCCGCGACCGGAACGTCGACGATGCTTTTGCGTGCTCCCTACGCAGCCTTTGACGAGCAAAACTGGATTGATGCGATGGACCTGGTGTCTGCCGTGGTCTCGTGGAATATCGATTCGGGCGACTGGCTGCTCAACGGTGCCGACGAGCAGGTCTCGACGGTGCTCGATTCGGTGACGCCGGGCAATATTGTGCTGCTGAACGATAACGATGAATGTGCCGAGCAGACGCTCGAGGCGCTGCCGCAGATTATCGACGGGCTTATTGCCGACGGCTACAAAATCGTGACATTGAGCGATCTGGTCAAGACGGATACATCGCTGAGCAAAAAGCTCACCTCGCTGACGAAGGCCGCCATGCCCAAAAACGCCGTGTTCCCCCAGCTCGCCGAAGATGACGACACCACAGACTAGTCATGTAAGAACGTCTCCAATGACTATGTCACGGATACGTCAGCGTTTGATATGCCTGCGATGTTTGGAGCATAAATTTGACGCCACGGCGCGATGCTGATGCTATAGTTACTGCGGATAACAAGGGTCAAGAGAAAGGCTGCAGGTGAAATCCAAACCTCGACCATACAGTCGATGACCCCATGCAGGTGCTTCTTGCGCATGTACGGGGTGTGAGCGCCGAGCGGCGTGCCGCCCGCGCATGCGTATACATATCTAAAAGTCCACGGACGGCGTGCCGGCATGGCCGCAGTTCGAAGGGATAATGATGGGGAGCACCAGTGAATTATCTGAGTGAGATGCTCAAACTGCCGGTCTTGGACGTCGATGGCGAAAAGCTCGGCGTTGTGAACGATTTTGGCATTGCTACCGGCGAAGTTTTTCCGCACGTAACGTCGCTCGCGTTCCGCGGACCCGGCAAGACGCCGTTTATGATCAGCTGGCGCAAATGGGTCGACCGTATCGACGAGACGGGCGTACACCTTAAGTCGCCGGCCACCGAAATCCGTTTTTCGTACCTGCAGCCGACCGAACTCTTGCTTGCCCGTGACGTGCTTAACAAGCAGATTGTCGACACGCAGGGCATGAAGGTCGTGCGCGTCAACGACATCAAGTTTTCCATGTCGGGCGAAAATCAGCTGCGTCTGCTGGGTGCCGAAGTTGGCGCCCGTGGTCTGCTGCGCGCGATCAGCCCCGCCCTCGAGCATGTCGTCGAGAGCTTTATGAAGCACCTGGGCAAACCGCTCGGCGAGGACATCATCGCCTGGTCCTACATGGACCTGCTCGACCGTTCGACTAAAAACATCCAGCTTTCGGTGTCGCACAAGACGCTTGGCGAGCTGCACCCTGCTGACATCGCCGACATTATCGAGCAGCTCGACCCGCGCCTGCGTGCGCAGGTGTTCGCGCAGCTCGACACCGCCCAGGCCGCCGAGGCCATCTCGGAGTTCGATGACGACGAGCTTATGACCGAGATGCTCGAGGGCCTGTCCGACACCGATGCATCGTCGATGCTGGCCATGATGGACCCGGACGACGCCGCCGACCTGATCGACGAGCTCGATTACGAGAAGGCCGAGAAGCTCCTGCGCCTGATGGGCGTTCAGGAGGAGAAGGCGATTCGTAACCTGCTGGGCTATGAGGACAACACCGCCGGCCGTATCATGACCTCGGAGTTTGTCTCCCTGCCCGCCACGGCGACGGTCGGTGACGCCATCGAGGCGATCCGCAAGCTCGATGAGGACTTCGAGAGCGTCTACTATGTCTATACCGAGGACCCGAGCGGCATGCTCACCGGCGTCCTTTCGCTGCGCACGCTCATCGTGGCCGACCGCGATGCCACGCTGGGCCAGCTGGCCTATCGCGACCTGGTGTATGTGTCGCCCGACGATGACCAGGAAGACGTAACGGACGAGATGACCAAGTACGACCTGGTCGCCATCCCCGTTTGCGACGAGAACCGTCACATCTTGGGTATCGTGACCTTTGACGACGCCATGGACGTTATCGCCGAGGAGCACCAGGAGGACCTGCAGATCGCAGGCGTCGGTTCGGGCGATAGCGCGTCCGACGACTCGACGAATGTGCTCAGCTGGTTTGTGCATCGCCAGTACTGGGTTGTCGTGTGGGGTATTGCCTCGTGCATCATGGCAACAGTGCTGGGGACGGCGCTGGGCTCTGCGCATCTGGTGGTGTTCCCCATGTGCGCCATGCCGCTCGTGCTGCTGGCTGCCTCGCGTATGGTGTCGTTCGTCAAGAACTACTTCCTGGAGTACGACGGCCATGACGATGAGCCCAAGCCGTATCTGGGGTTCTTCTTCCAGAGCACGGGCATGGGCCTGATTCTGTCGCTCGTGACCTACCTGTGCGCCCAGCTGGTGCGCACCGCCGCATTCCCCGACGCGTCCATGTTTGAAGAGCAGCTCTTTACCGGCTGCTTTAACATTGCGGCCATCGTTTGCCTGATTGGCAACATGAGCGCCGTGATTTACCTGATGGTGCTGTTCTGGCGTGACGAGCACGACCTCAATACGTCGGGTACCGCCATGAACGTCATTGCCGTCATGATTTCATGCGTGGCGTACTGCATCGCCGCAGTGCTGCTCACCATGTCGGCCATGGGGTAGGTGGTCGCGTGCAAAACACGAAGCAAAAGGCGAGCACCAAGCAAAAGCTGACCATCGCGGCCGTCTTTGGCGCCATGGGCCCTGGCCTTCTGGCGGCGCTTTCGGGCAATGACGCCGGCGGCATCGCCACGTATTCCAGCGCCGGTGCCAGCTATGGCTACAAGATGCTGTGGATGCTTCCCGTCATGACCGTGCTGCTTATCGTGACGCAGGAGACTGCGGCGCGTTGTGGCTGCGTCACAGGCAAGGGCCTGGCGTCGCTCATTCGCGAGCGCTTTGGCGTGCGCAGGAGCGTGCTGGCCATGGCGGCGCTGCTGATCGCCAACACGGCCGTGACCATCTCGGAGTTTGCGGGTATCGCGAGCGGCCTTGCCCTCTTTGGCGTGCCGGCGAGCATCTCGGTGCCGCTCGTGGCGCTGCTGGTTTGGATGCTTACCATGTCGGGCAGCTTCCAGCGCATCGAGAAGATTCTGCTGCTGGTGAGCTGCGTGTTTGTGACCTACATCGTCGCTGCATTTATGGCTGGTCCCAGCTGGGGCGAGGTGGCGGTCGACCTGGTTGTGCCCAACATCCAAAATGACCCCAGCTACGTGTCGCTTGTAGTCGCAACGATTGGTACCACCATTGCGCCGTGGATGATCTTCTTGGCGCAGAACAACGTGGTCGATAAGAATGCGGGCGAGGACGATATCGTGCTGCAGCGTATCGACACCGTGAGCGGCTCGATCGCCGCCGATGTCATCGCCGGTTTTATTATCATCACGACCGGTACGGTGCTGTTCCCCGCGGGCATTCAGATTAGCGATGCTGCCGACGCCGCCCGTGCGTTGGAGCCCATCGCGGGCCAGTGGTCTACGGTGCTGTTTGCCTCGGGCCTGGTCGCGGCGAGCTTCTTGGCCGCCTGTGTGCTGCCGGGCGTTACGTCCAGTGCTATCTGCGAGGCATTTGGCTGGGAGCGCGGTGCCGATCGCAGCTGGGACGAGGCCCCGGTCTACCGCGGCATCATTACGGCCATCATTGGCATCTCTGCCGTGCTGGTGCTCATGCCCGGCGTCGACCTGTTCCAGATTATGATGACCTCGCAGGTCATCAACGGCGTGCTGTTGCCCGTGGTTTTGGTGTTCCAGGTGCTTATTGCCGCCGATCGTCACATTATGGGCGCTAATCGCAACGGCCGCGTGTGGAATGTGCTCACGTGGGCGACCATTGGCGTGATTACGGTGCTGACGGTTGTCATGTTTGTTCTGCAGGCGATGGGCTACAGCGCTTAACGCCCACTTTTGCTTCCGAACAGGCCGCAGCGATGGGCTGCGGCCTGTATTTTGTCTGCTATAGGGCGTTAGTTATATGGTAGTGGGCAAAAAATGCCAAATATGAGTACTGTTGCTAAGTGAATAGCATTTATATCCAAGAAGATAATGAACATAACCAATAGTATGTTCATTAAAATTGGCTCCAATACGCCCTAAACCGATCGCGCGATTTTTTGTGGTGTAAGAGGGGGGGCCGCGTCAGCGCCCCCTGCGC
>CABRFG010000022.1 GCA_902470095.1 uncultured Collinsella sp. | reverse complement strand
CATCCCGTGCTCAAACATTCTCGCTGCGCTGCGAAACTGCGCGCGGGACGATATAGGCGGGCGCCCCGGGGACTACGTTGACGCTGCTTGTCTCGCCCGGGTGCCGTCGGGCCAGGGAAGGGCGTCTTCGCTGATAGGTGCTTTGTTGGGAGGGCTGCTTTTATGCGGCTCTTTCTTTGGTTTTGGGTATATTTGTTCTTGTTGAATTGTTATTGCGGATGGGCTGGGTACTTGGCTTTCCGCTGTTATTTGTAGCCGTCTCGGCTTTGGTTGAGAGGAGACGATCTTTATGCGTATTGTGTTTATGGGTACGCCCGATTTTGCTGTGCCTTCGCTGACTTCGCTTGTTGAGGCTGGTAACGAGATTGCGCTTGTTGTTACTCGTCCCGATGCTGTTCGTGGGCGTGGTAAGAAGCTGGAGCCGTCCCCTGTTAAGGCTAAGGCACTTGAGCTTGGGTTGCCGGTTATTGAGGCTAATCGTATGACGCTGGAGGTCGTTGAGGCGCTCAAAGCTGCGCGGGCTGATATTTTCTGTGTGGCTGCTTATGGTTGCATTTTGCCCGATGAGGTTCTGCATATGGCGCCGCTCGGTATTGTGAATGTTCATGCGTCTTTGCTGCCTCGTTGGCGTGGGGCTGCTCCTATTCAGCGTGCGATTCTCGCTGGTGATGAGGTTGCTGGCGTTTCCATTATGCGCATCGGGCATGGCGTGGATACTGGTGCTTATTGTGCCCAGTCCTCCACGCCGGTTGCCGGTAAGCATGCTGAGGCGCTGACCATGGAGCTTGGTGAGCTTGGCGGCAAACTGCTTGCCGATACGCTTCCTTCTCTTGCCGATGGCACCGCCGTGTGGACTGAGCAGGATGAGTCGCTCGTCACTCATGCTGCCAAGATTTCCAAGCTGGAGATGCGTCTGGATCCGCAGATGGCTGCGCTCGATTGCGTGCGTCATGTGCTCGCTTCGTCCGATACCGCGCCTGCTCGTTGCGTGATTGCCGGCAAGACCGTGCGTGTGCTCGATGCTGCGTCGGCTGATGTGTCGCTTGGCGAGGGCGCTGTTGCCGTTCAAGCCAAGCGCGTCTACCTTGGCCTTTCCGATGGCTCGGTTGAGTTGCTCGAGGTTAAGCCCGATGGTAAGCGTGCTATGGCCGCTTCTGCTTGGGCTGCTGGTCTGCAGGGCGCCGATCTTTCGTGGGGTGTTTTGTCATGAGCAAGTTGTCTCCCGCGCGCAAGCTTGCGCTCGATGTGCTGATGGAGGCCGATCGCCGCGGCATGTATGCGCGCGACGTGCTGTCCTCTCGCGCATCGGCCAAGGTTATTGATCAGCGCGATTCCGCTTTTGCCGCCCGCTTGGCGCTCGGTGTTGCCGCCACACAGGGTATTTTGGATGAACTGCTCGATCAGTTTCTCGATAAGCCCAAAAAGGTCGCGCCGCGTGTTCGCATGGCGCTTCGCATCTCGGCCTTCGAGATGCTCTATCTGCATACGCCTGGCCGCGTTGCGGTGAGTCAGGGCGTTGAGCTGGTGCGCAGCGGAGCTAAGTCTGCCGCCGGTTTGGCCAATGCCGTGCTCCATAAGGTCGCGGACAACGTTGAGAACTTTGCCACTGCGTCCGATGTAGATGAGTCTGAGCGACGCTTGGTTCGTCTGTCGCGCCTGATGGGTCTGCCGCGTTGGCTTTGCGCTCGTATTATGGCCTCGTTCGATACCCCAGAGGGTGCGCTCAACTTTGCCGGCAATCTGGCCCCCGCGCCGCTGGCCCTGCATGAGAACGCCTTTGCGACTAAGTCCGATCCGTATATCTCGCAGCTCGTCGCGCCTGTCTTCCCGGGCTGCCATGCTCCGGTTGATGCCCAGGTTACCGTTGCTTCCGGTGTGTTTGAGCGTGCTGCCGCGGTGGCATCCGATCTCAACGCGCAGCTCATCGCCACGGCTGCCACGCGCCCTGGAAGCTGCCTTGAGATTGGTGCCGGTCGCGGCACCAAGACCTATGTGATGATGTGCCAGGCCAAGCGTGCGGGCTATGAGCGTCAGCATACGGCGCTCGATCTGCATGACCGCAAGTGCGATCTGAATCTCGCTCGCCTGCATAAGGCCGGTATTCAGGGCGTTCGTACGGTTTCGGGTGATGCCTGCGAGCTTGATGAGGTGCTCACATCGTTTGATGCCATGCTTGGCGAGCCGGTTAAGTTCGACACGATTTTTATCGATGCGCCGTGCTCGGGCACCGGCACCATGCGCCGTCATCCTGAGATCCCTTGGCGACTGACCGAAAAGGACGTGACGGTTGAGCTGCCCAAACTGCAACTGACGATGCTCAAGGAAGCTGCCGCGCGCGTGGCTGCCGGCGGCGAGCTCATCTATGCGACGTGCTCGGTCTTCGACGAGGAGAACATGCAGGTCGTGGATACTTTCCTGAACTCTCCCGAGGGCACCGGGTTTAGCCTGGAGCCGCTCTCCGAGGCACAGATTCTGCAACTCCCCGAGTTCGATCAGGCCAAGAAGCTCGTATCAGTACGTCAAAACGATCGAGGCCTCTTCCAAAGCGTGCCGGTAAACGCCGACTCCTACGACGGCCACTTCTGCGCCCGCCTGGTCCACAAGTAGCTACTAAGTTGCGGTGAAATAGGGATTGAATATCGGCCTCTACCCGCCAAACAGTCCTTATTTCACCGCAACTCATAAGGAAACCTGGGTAGCTAAAGAAACGGCCCCGCGATCGGTGTTGATCGCGGGGCCGCGTTGTTTCTAGTGGCTATGCGGGCAGTTGGCGCAGCAGCCGCTGGTGGCGCTGGTGCTGGAGCCGCCGCTTCGCTGGTCGGTGTTATAGAAACCGCTACCCTCAAATTTAATGCCGCTGGCCGAGAACGTCTTGGCCGCCGGGGCACCGCAGCTCGGGCACACGACCTCGGGAGTCTCGGACATGGGATGCTCAACCTCAAACACGTTGCCGCAGCTCGAGCACTTGTAATCGTAGCGCGCCATAATACTTCCTTTTCAGCACAAAGCGGGCAGATTACTCTGCCCGCAAAAATTCAAACGTCTGTAACTGTACCCTATATCGGGGGTTTTATCACGCTTCGCCCCAGAATCTATGGTTGTTGCGCAGGAGCTGTGCGGTTTTGTTCTCGGCGGCCGCAATGTCCGCCTCGTCAGCCTGCCAGGTCCAGTTGCCCGTGGCAACGCCCGGAACGTTCATGCGCGCGTCGTCGCCCAGCCCCAGCACGTCCTGCAGCGGCATCATCACCAGGGGAGCGTCGCTTGCAAGCGCATCGCTCATCAGCTTGGCCGCCACCTCAACACCGCTCGGTTCATCGCCGCCCGCAAAGGAACGCGTGCACCAACCGGCCAGCGTCGACGTATCGTGCGTCGAGGTGTACAGAATCTTGCCGGGCGTGGGATGCACACCGCAACGAACGTCGTAATCGCTAAACTCCAGCACATCCATGCCGGGGAAACCACAGGTCGAAGCCATGGCGCGAACACCGGGCGTCAGATAGCCCAAGTCCTCAGCGATAAAGTTGAGCGGCCCCAGCTCGTCATAGGCGGTCTGGAACAGGTCTTTGCCCGGTCCTGCCAGCCAACGCCCGTCGGCGCATGCCTTGCCCGCGGGAATGCTGAAATAGCTGTGGAAGCCTAGGAAGTGATCCAGGCGCACGCGGTCGTAGAGCGAAAACGCGCGGCGCAGGCGATCCATCCACCAGCTATAGCCGTTCTGCTTCATGTGGTCCCAGCGGAACGTCGGGTTGCCCCACACCTGGCCCTCGGGTGCAAAGTTGTCGGGCGGCGCGCCGGAAATCTCAATCGCCTTGCCGGTATCGGACAGCCAGAAGTTCTCGGGTTCGCTCCACGCGTCTGCCGAATCGTCGGACACGTACATAGGAATATCGCCGATAACCTCGACGCCCTTCTTGTGCGCATAGTTCATGAGCTCGCACCAAGCGAGGTCAAAGCGGTACTGCATGTACGCCTGAAGCTCGGCCTCGTCGTGGAAGCGCTTGTCGTCGATCAGATGCTCGTTGTAGCGAGCGACATCTGCCGGCCAATCGTGGCGCGACTCGCCCTCAAAGTACTTCTTAACGGCCATGTAGACGCAGTATTTCTCGAGCCAATCGGCATTGCGATGTTTAAACGCGGTGTACAGCGGATCGGCATCTTCGCCGCCACGGGCTTTCCAAGTCTCAAAGTCGGCCGCCAGCTCCTCTTGGCTCTCGGGCAGCAGGTCTATATTGCCCGCAAAGGCCGAAGGCCCAGCGTAAGGGGAGCGGAAGAAGTCCGTCGGGTTAACGGGCAGGACCTGCCAGTAGCGCATGCCCATGGCGGCCAGATGGTCGATAAAGCGACGCGTCGGCGCACCGATGGTGCCGGGTTTGCCGTCGTCGGTGGGCACCGAAGTGATATGGCACACGACGCCCGCGCCGTGATCGAGCGGCTCCTGCAGGCGCTGCTCGGCATGGTGATAGATGATCGACGAGCCCAGCGGATACAGGTCGAGCGTGACCGTACCGTTGTGGATCTCGCACTCGTGACCGCTGATTACATCGCTCGCACATTCGCCGAGTGCCGGAATGGTCACACGATGCGAGTTGCGCAGGCTGCGGTTGATGATAACGGTCGCCGAATCGCCGTCCTTGCCCGTACGGTTGTAGGCCAGCACCTCATCATTGAGTGCAAAGGCCTTGATCTCGCCATCGATCATAAACGGCAGCGCGCGGCGCACAGCAGATGCGTTCTTGACGATCGCAAATGTATCGAAGTCGTGCAGGTTTTCCTTGGTCGGCATGGTGCGACGATTGCCCGGATCGGTGAGTCCCTCCAAGCCGTACTCGTCACCGTAATAGATTGAGGGAACGCCCGGGAACGTCATCTGCATGAGCGTCGCGAGCCAAAAACGGCTCTTGGCCAGGCCCATCGCGTTCTCGTCCAAGCGCCACTTGCTGCGCTCGCATTCAGGCAGCTGCGATTCGTCGGGGCCGCCGCCGAGCACCGAGATAATGCGCGGACGGTCATGGCTCGACAGCAGGTTAAGCGCGCAAGACAGGGCCTCACGCGGATAGTTTTCGCGGAGGGTCTCGATATCTTCAGCAGCTTGGTAAGCGTTTTTGTAACCCATCAAAAAGCCGATGACCATGTCGCGGAAGGGGTAATCCATGGCCGAGTCGAGCTCGGAGCCTTGCAGATAGCGACGCAGATGGCCGTAGCTGATCTTGTTGGAGGCATCTTCCCAGACTTCGCCGAGCAACAGTGCGTCAGGCTTTTCGGCAAGTACTGCCTTCTTAATCTCGGTCAGGAAGTCATCGGAAAGCTCGTCGGCCACATCCAGGCGCCAGCCATGAGCGCCGGCACGTAGCCATTTACGAATCACGCCGTCCTTGCCCAGGAGCCGCTCGCGTACCAGTTCGGAGCTCTCATTGATGGCGGGCATATTGCCCACGCCCCACCAACAGTCGTACGAGCCGTCCTCGTGGAAATAAAACGCATCGCGCCACGGCGAATCCTCGCTCTGCCACGCGCCCACGCCGGGGTAGTTACCGTAGCGGTTGAAGTAGATCGAATCGTCGCCCGTGTGGTTAAAGACGCCGTCCAGAATGATGGAAATGCCCAGCTTCTCGGCCGCCTCGCACAGCTCAGTAAAGTCCTGCTCGGTGCCCAGAATCGGATCGATCTTGGTGTAATCGGCGGTGTCGTAGCGGTGGTTGCTCGCGGCTTCAAAAATGGGGTTGAGGTAGATGGCTGTAAAGCCCAGCTCGGCGATGCGAGGCAGGTCTTCCTGGATACCCTTGAGCGATCCGCCGTAGAAGTCCCAGGTCTTGATGGAGCCGTCCTCGGCGCGCTCGTAAACGGGCGGCTCGTTCCAGTCCTCGACCATCCGGCGCTGGATTCCGTTGCGCGGTTTTTCGACCTCGGCCAGCGTGCGCTCGCGCCAGTGCTCGTCGCGGGCATAGCGATCGGGGAAGATCTGGTAGACCATACCGCGCTCGTACCAGGTGGGACGGTTCTCACGGTGTTTGTAGACGGTGACCTGGAATGACGGCACCTCGGCGTAATCGTAGGTAACGCCTTCGCCGCCGGTGCGGCCCTGTGGTGCGCCCAAGCGGACCTCGGGCTGGCCCTCGATATTGCAGATAAAGCTGTACCAGATAAGACAGGGCTCGGTGCACTCAAGCTCTGCGGTAAATATACCGTCGCCTTCGTGCGTCATAGGATACCGAGACTCGCCGATCTCATCTACCCAGGTGCGCAGCGTAAGCGTTGCCTGCGCGGGATCGGCATCCTCCAGAATCACGGAGAGCGAAAGGGTAGTTCCTGTGGTCACAGCGCCAAACGGAGTGCGAAACTGCGGCAGACGGCTGTTGTGTATCAATCTCATAGTACGGTCCAGTTCAATAGAATCATGGCCTGCTGGCCACGGGCTTTACGCACAGGATGTAAGTATATCTGTTGTACACAGGCTGTATAAACAACATCCGTTTACCATCGGCGAACGGTTGTCCTAGAAAATCGTTTTACCAACTATCTACAGAGAAGGGGCGCCCGGTTGGAGCGCCCCTTACTTAGGGTTTGATAAGGTTTTAAATCGTCTGTGGGCTAGCGGCGCTTGCGGGTGGCCGTTGCCTTGCGGACGGACGTCTTCTTCGTCGGCGCCTTTTTCTCGGTTGCGGCGGCGGGGGAGACCGGGGTCTCCTTGGCGGGCTTGGCCTCGGCGGCCTTCGGTGCCGGCTTGGCCTTTACTGCGGGCTTGTCCTCGACCTTAGCTTCCGCCTTGGGAGCAGCAGCCTTGGTCGTGGTCTTTTTGGCCGTCGTCGTTGTGCGCTTGCGAGTGGTGGTCTTGGCGGCAGGCTTGGCCTCAACGGTTGTTTCGGCCTTGGGCTTGGCGGGCGTCTCCTCGACTTTGGCGGCCGGCTTTGCGGCTGCCTTCGGGGTCGTCTTCGCAGCGGCCTTCGTCGTAGCAGCCTTGGTCATCGTCGACTTCGTAGTCGTGGTCTTCTTGGCTGCCGTTGCCTTCTTGGTGGTCGCGGCCGTCTTCTTCGCAGCGGTCTTGGCCGGTGCCTTGACGGCGGGCTTGGCCTCGACGGCGGCTTCAGCCTTTACCTCGGGGGCAGACTCGGCCTCGACGGCGGCTTCAGCCTTTACCTCGGGGGCAGACTCGGCCTCGACGGCCTTCTTGGCAGCTGCGGTGGTGCGCTTGCGCGTGGTCGTTTTCTTGGCAGCGTTGGTTTTGGTTGCCGCCGTCTTGGTTGCTGTGGCCTTCTTGGCCGTTGTCTTGCGAGTCGCGGTCTTCTTGGCCGCAGGCTTCGCAGCAGGCTTCACCTCTGGCTCGGGCTCGGGCTCGGGAGTAGCCGCGATCTTCACCTCAGGCTCGGCCTTAACGGGCTCAGCTTCAACCGGCTTCTCTTCGGCCTTGGGCTCCTCAACGGCCACCGGCTCAGCAACAGTTTCAGGCTCTTCGACAACAGCCGCTGGGCGCTCAATCTCCGGGTGCATAAAGAAGTACAGGTCCAGATACTTATCGGCCGAACGCGTCCAGCTAAAGTCCTGGCTCATGGCCTGCGTGACCAGCTGATCCCAGGCCTCGCGGTTATCCCAGAACAGACGCGCCGCGCGGAATACCGCATCGCCCATCTCGTCGCCGTTAAAGTTGCTAAACGAGAAGCCCGTGCCCTCGCCGGTAAACTCGTTGTACGGGATCACGGTGTCCTTCAGGCCGCCGGTCTCGCGCACAATGGGCAGGGTGCCGTAGCGCATGGCGATGATCTGCGACAAGCCGCAGGGCTCAAACTTAGAGGGCATCAGGAACATGTCGGCAGCAGCATACATGCGCTGCGACAGCGCCGGATCGAACTCGATGCGTGCGGCCATGGTGCCGGGGTACTTATCCTGGAAGTAGCGCAGGCCGTCCTCGTAGTCGCGGTCGCCGGTGCCCAGCACCGCCACCTGCACGCCGCCGGCCAGGATGCGGTCGAGCGCGTACATGACCAGGTCCATGCCCTTCTGGCGCGTCAGACGCGTGACCATGACCATAAGCGGACGGTCGTCGCGAACCTCGAGCCCCAGCTCTTCCTGCAGCTTGGCCTTGCACACAGCCTTGCCAGAACGGTCCTCGACGGTGTAGTTGGCAGCAATGCGCTTGTCGGTCGCCGGGTCAAAGCCCGCGACGTCGATGCCATTCAAAATGCCCTGCAGCGCATAGGAACGCTCGCGAAGAACGCCGTCCAGGCCCTCACCAAATTCGGGCGTCTGGATCTCGTTGGCATAGGTAGGGCTTACCGTAGTGATGGCGTCGGCATAGCGCAGGGCGCCCAGCATGTAGTTGATGCTGCAGGCGTCGCAACGCAGCTGCGAGGCGGCCGCCGGAATATGCGCCACACCCAGGATATCCTCCATCACGGTGTCGCTAAACTGACCCTGGAACGCCACGTTGTGGATCGAGAACACGGTCTTGACGCGGTCATACAGCGGCAGACCCTGGTAGAACTCTCGCAAAAACACGGGAGCCAGCGCCGTCTGCCAGTCGTTGCAGTGCAGGATGTCGCACACAAAGCCGGCCGGCAGGTGCTGCAGGCTCTCGGTGATGGCCTTGGAGAAGAACGCAAAGCGCTCGCCGTCGTCAAAGAAGCCGTACGGATAGTCGCGCGCAAAGTAGCGCTCGTTGTCCACGAACATATAGGTGACGCCGTCGCGCTCGAGCTTCTCCAGCCCGCAGTACTCGTTGCGCCAGCCCAGGCTCACGTAAAAGTCGGCAAAGTGCTCCATCCGCGCCTTGTACTCGTCCTTGATGGTGGCGTACTTGGGCACCATCAGGATGACCTCGGCGCCGGCGCGCACGAGTGCCGCAGGCAGCGAGCCCGCCACGTCGCCCAGACCACCGGTTTTCACAAACGGTGCGCACTCGGCCGAGGCAAACACGATCTGCATCTTTTTGCTGGAATCTGACATATTGTCTCCCATGTTGCAATTCGAGAATAGCCGCCAGGCGCGAACCGGGCGGCTATTCTACATGTTACGAGCGATGTTGCGGTGCCAACGTTAACGTACGATGGTGGTGTCGGAAGTTAACGGAGCCTTGCCCAGCACCAGGATGTTCTCGGGCGTGCCGCGAAGCTCGGTGTTGGTGGGAACCACGTTGTTCTTGTCCAGAATGGCGTTCTCGACGCGTGCGCCGCTCTTGATGATGCAGCTCTGGTTGATGATCGAGTTGGTCACCGAAGCGCCTTCCTCGACCACGACGCCGCGCGACAGGATCGAGTTGCGCACGGTGCCCTTGATGATGCAGCCGGCCGAGATGATCGAGTTGCACGCGTGGCTGCCGGTCGCATAGCGCGAAGGCGGCACGTCGTGAGCCTTGGTCAGGATCGGGCGCTCGGGATCGAAGAGCTGGTCGGCCACGGTCTGGTCGAGCAGGTCCATGCTGCGGCGATACAGCGACTTCTCGCTAAACACGCCCACGACCTCGCCCTTGTACTCGTAGCTGCACACGTCGATGTTGCCAAAGTCGCCCTGGAGTGCCTCGAGCAGGTCCAGATAGTCAGCGGCCTGGTAGTGGTCGATGATCTCGAGCAGCGTCTCGCGGTTGACGATGCAGCAGTCCATAGAGGCGTTGTCGCCGTACACGACGCCGGCGCTCACGCCCGTCAGGCGGCCATTCTCGTTGATTTGCAGCTTGGTCTCGTCATCGACGTTACGCGTGGCCTTGCAATACACCACGGTCATCTGGGCACCGGAGTTCTCGTGCGCGTCGATGATGGTGTTGAGATCCATGTTAAAGATGATGTTGGTGCCCATCATCACGACATAGGGCTTGTCCGAGCGCTGGAACAGCGTCTTGTTGGAGATGATGTCGCGCAGCAGGAAGCGCATGCCGCCCTTGGTGGTGCCATACGCGTTGCCGGGCACCATGAACAGGCCGCCCTTCTTGCGGTCCAGGCCCCAATCCTTGCCCGAGCCCACGTGGTCGATCAGCGAGCGGTAGTTGCCCGGCATGACGACGCCGACGGTCTTAATGCCCGCATTCATCATGTTGGACAGCGGAAAGTCGATCAGGCGGTAACGGCCCAAAAACGGAACGGACGCGATGGGGCGGTCCTTGAGCAGCACGCTGCCATAGGTCGAAGAGTAGTTAGCGGTGATATAACCGATGGCCTTGCGATTGATCATCGGATCATTCCCCCTTCCCGATAACGACGTCATTTCCAACGACGGCCGTATCCTTGGTGGTATCGACAGAGCCGAGCTTCACGCCCTCTTCGACCGTGGAGTTCTCGCCCAAAATAGCGCGGCAGATGTGTGCGCCGCTCTTAACGTGCGCACCCGGCAGCAGCACGGAGTCCTCGACCACGGCGCGCTCCTCGATGATGACATCGGTCGAAAGGATCGAGTGGCGAGCGGTTCCGTAGATCTTGCAGCCGTTGGAGACCAGGCAGTCGTCCAGGCGACCATCCGGGCCAATGTAGTGCGGCGGTCGCGTGGTGATGTTGGACATGATGGGGAAGTGCTTGTCGAACAGATCGAACTCGGGGTTGTTGCCCAGCAGGTCCATCGAGGTCTCGTGGAAGCTGGCGATGGTGCCGACGTCCTTCCAAAAGCCGTGGAACTCGTAGCTGTACAGGCGCTTGTTCTCGCCGAGCAGCTTGGGGATGATGTCCTTGCCAAAGTCGTGGCTCGAGCGCTGGTCCAGAGCGTCCTCCTCGAGCGCCTCGATCAGCACGTCGGCCGAGAAAATGTAGATGCCCATGGAAGCGAGGTTCGAATCGGGCTTATCGGGCTTCTCGGTGAACTTGGTGATGCGGCCGTCCTCGGGGTCGGTGGTCAGGATGCCAAAGCGGCTGGCCTCCTCCCACGGCACGGGCATGACGCTCACCGTGAGGTCGGCGTTGTTCTCAATGTGCGTCTTGAGCATCTTGCGGTAATCCATGCGATACAGGTGATCGCCCGAAAGAATCAGGACGTACTTGGGGTCGTTGGCCTTGATGTAGTCGAGGTTCTGCGTAATGGCGTCGGCCGTGCCCGCATACCAGGCGCCACCGGTCTGCGTCTCGTACGGCGGCAGGATCGACACGCCGCCATCGCGGCTGTCCAGATCCCACGCCTCGCCGGAACCCACATAGGCATGCAGCAGGTAGGGGCGATACTGCGTCAGAACGCCCACCGTGTCGATGCCCGAGTTGGAGCAGTTGGAGAGCGAGAAGTCGATAATGCGGAACTTGCCACCAAAGCTAACCGCCGGCTTGGCGATCTTTTGGGTGAGTGCCCCCAATCGGCTGCCCTGTCCTCCTGCGAGGAGCATCGCGATGCATTCTTTCTTACTCATCGATTTCTCCTTCTGTCATCGATGTTTCTAACCCATTAGCGGTGGGCACGGCGCCTGGTCGCGCCCACCGAGTAATGCCGTGTGGCAAAGGGAGCTCGCGCGCCTTTACGCGTGCCAGATCTCGTCGCGGTACTCGCGAATGGTGCGGTCGCTCGAGAACCAGCCCGAGGAGGCGGTGTTGAGCAGCGCCTTGCGGTTCCAGGTTTCCTGGTCGCCATAGCTGTTCGTGAGTTTCTCCCAGGCGTCGACGTAGCTGCGGAAATCGGCCATGACCAGGTCGGGGTCGTTGTTGTTCATGAGCTCGTTGTAGATGCTCTCGAAGTTGCCCGAAAGACCCGCAAAGGTGTTGTCCTTGAGCTCGTCCATCACGCGGCCCAGACGCTCGCGGTCGCCGTTGAGGGTATCCCACGCAAAGTAGCTGTTGGATGCCCAGAGCTGCTCGACCTCGGGGGCGGTCAGGCCAAAGATGGCCTCGTTCTCGCGACCGGCCAGGTCGGCGATCTCGATGTTGGCGCCGTCGAGGGTACCCAGCGTAATGGCACCGTTCATCATGAGCTTCATGTTGGACGTGCCCGAGGCCTCCTTGCCGGCCGTGGAGATCTGCTCCGAGATCTCGGCGGCGGGGTAGATGAGCTGGGCGTTGCTCACGCGGAAGTTGGGGATAAAGCAGACCTTCATGACCTCGTTGACGCGCGGATCGTTGTTGATGACCTCGGCCACGGAGTTAATGAGACGGATGGTCTCCTTTGCAAAGGTGTAGCTCGAGGCCGCCTTGCCGCTAAAGATGAAGGTCGTCGGCGTCACGTGGAAGTTGGGATCCGCGATGCGACGGTTGTAGATGTCCATCACCTTCATGATGTTCATGAGCTGGCGCTTGTAGGCGTGGAAGCGCTTAACCTGAACATCGAAGACGGTGTTGGGGTCGATGACCAGTCCGGTCTCGGCCTTAACGTAGGCGGCAAGGCGCTCCTTGTTGGCGCGCTTGGAGGCGCCCACGGCCTTCAGGAACTCGGCGTCGTCCTTAAACTCCTTGAGCTTCTCCAGCTCAAAGGCGTCCTTAAGCCAGCCGTTGCCAATAGCCTCGGTCACGAGCTTGGCATAGGTGGGGTTGGCCTCGGCAAAGAATCGACGGTGCGAGATGCCGTTGGTCTTGTTGTTGAACTTTTCGGGCGTCAGGGCATAGAAGTCCTTGAGCACGATGTTCTTGATGATGTCGGAGTGGATCTTGGCCACGCCGTTGACGCTGTGGCTGCAGATCACGGACAGGTTGGCCATGCGAATCTCGCCGTCCCACAGAATGGCGGTCTGGCGCAGACGCTCCTGCCAGCCCTCCTGCGTGGTGTCGAACGACTCGTGCCAACGACGGCTGATCTCGTCGATGATCTGGTACACGCGGGGGAGGAGCTTGGAGAACGTGCCGATGGGCCACTTCTCCAGAGCCTCGGGCAGGATGGTGTGGTTGGTGTAGCTCACGACCTGCGTCACGATGTTCCAGGCGTCATCCCACTCGAGTTTCTTCTCGTCGATGAGGATGCGCATGAGCTCGGGGCCGCACATGGCGGGATGCGTGTCGTTGGTATGGATAGCCACAAACTGCGGCAGCAGCTCCCAGTTTTCGCCGTGCTCCTTCTCAAAGGTGTCGAGCAGGCTGTAGATGCCGGCCGAAACAAACAGGTACTCCTGCTTCAGGCGCAGCAGACGGCCGTGCTCGCCGGCGTCGTTGGGGTAGAGAATGGCGCTGATGGCCTCGGCCTCGGCGCGCTCGGCATCGGCCAGGGCATAGTCGCCGCGGTTGAAGGCCTCCAGATCGAAGTGCTCCTCAACCGGCTCGGCGGCCCATACGCGCAGCTTGTTGACGGTCTCGCCGGCATAGCCCACGACGGGGATGTCATAAGGGACGGCCAGGATGTCCTGCGTATCCACCGTGCGGTAGAACGTGCGGCCGTTCTCCTCAAAGCCCTCAACATGGCCACCAAACTTAATGGTAACGGCCTTGTCCTGACGACGGACCTCCCAGGGATAGCCGTGGGTGAGCCATTCGTCGGTGGCCTCGACCTGGCTGCCGTTGACGATCTCCTGCTTAAACAGGCCGTAGCGGTAGCGCATGCCGTAGCCGGCAATGCCCTCGGCTGCCATGGAATCTAGGAAGCACGCGGCCAGACGGCCCAGGCCACCGTTGCCCAGTGCCGGATCGGGCTCCTGGTTCTCGATGACGGACAGGTCGAAGCCCATGTCGTCGAGCGCCTCGGCGACCATGTCACGTACGCCAAAGTTAAGCAGGTAGTTGTCGAGCAGGCGGCCGATCAAAAACTCGATCGAGAAGTAGTACACGCGCTTTTTGCCCTCGGCGGCTGCACGGGCGTCACTCTTGGTGGCAACGGTGCGTGCCTTCTCGGCCACGAGCTTGGCCAGGGCGTTAAAGCGGTCGAGGTCGCTGGCGGCCTCGACGCTCTTGCCGCTGATGCTCATGACGGCATCGCGATAGAGCTCGGTAAACTCCTGCTTGTTGTCGAAGATCTTATTCATACGTTCCTTTCCCCCGGGGATGTTTCTCCCGGAACGGCTATGACTTGTATCCTACGCCCCCGCGGGGCGGGTAATTACAGCTGTAACGCTTTTGTTACGCTTTCTTGGCAAGATCCTTAACGGCAGCTGCCTTGGCCTTGGAAGCAGCCTTCTTGGCCGTGGTGGACTTGGCCGGAGCCTTAGCGGCGGACTTGGCAGCCTTCGCCTTAGCCGGAGCCTTCTTCTTAGCAGCCGCGGCCTTGGGCTTCACCGAGGACGTGCGCTTGCGCGTCGCCTTCTTGGGCTCATCGACCACGGGCGGCTTATAGCTGCTGGGACCGCGGCGCTTAAGTACCACGCCTGCCAGGCCGGGCACCTTCATCTCGATGGAGTCCATCTGCCCGTTCCAGGGATAGGGCTCGCTCGAGCAGGTGTAGGGCTCCTCGCCGGCGTATCCGCTGCCACCGAACTCGGGACGGTCGGAGTCAAAGATGACCTCCCAGTCACCCTCGCGCGGCACGCCCACGCGGAAGCTCTCGTAGCTCGCCGGGTCAAAGTTGATCAAGATCACCAGGTCGTCATCGACGTCCTCGCCCTGGCGCACAAAGCTCACGATGGACTGCTTGGAGTTGTCCGCGTCGATCCAGGTAAAGCCGTCGTCGGTGTAGCCGCGCTCGTACAGGGCGGGCTCGGCGGTGTACAGGTGGTTGAGCGCCTTGATAAACGCCTGATGATGACGGTGGGTCTCGTACTCCTCGGTCAGGAACCACTGGATGGACTCGTAGTAGCGCCACTCAATAAACTGGCCGATCTCGTTGCCCATAAAGTTGAGCTTGGCACCGGGGTGCGTCATTTGGTAGAAAGCTAGCGTGCGCAGGCCGGCAAACTGGCGCCACCAGTCGCCCGGCATGCGGCCGATCAGCGAGCACTTGCCGTGCACGACCTCGTCGTGGCTCAGCGGGCAGATGAAGTTCTCGGTAAAGGCGTACATGATGGAGAACGTGAGCAGCCCGTGGTTGCCGGGGCGCCACGGAAAATCGGTCTGCATGTAATGCAGGGTGTCGTTCATCCAGCCCATGTCCCACTTGTAGTGGAAGCCCAGGCCACCGTCCTGCGGCGGATAGGTCACGAGCGGCCACGCAGTGGACTCCTCGGCCATCATCATCACGTCAGGGAAGTGGGCCTCCACGGCGCAATTGACCTGGCGGATAAACGCGCTGGCGTCCAGGTCCTCCTCGGTTCCGTACTTGTTGAACTTCTTTTGGCCCGGATCGTCGATGCCAAAGTTGAGGTACAGCATGCTGGACACACCGTCCATGCGAATGCCGTCCACATGGAAGTTCTCGAGCCAGTACAGCACGTTGGAGACCAGAAAGGAGCGGACCTCGCCGCGGGCGAAGTCAAACTTGTGCGTGCCCCAGTTGGGGTGAATCTCGTGCTCAAACAGCATGTGGCCGTTAAAGGTGGCAAGACCGTGGGAGTCGGCGCAAAATCCGCCAGGCACCCAGTCCATGATCACGCCGATGCCCGCCTCGTGACACGCATCGATAAAGTGCATGAGCTGCTGCGGGTTGCCGTAGCGCGACGTGGCGGCATAGTAGCCGGTCGTCTGGTAGCCCCAGGAGCCATCGAAGGGATGCTCCATAAGCGGCATGACCTCGATATGCGTATAGCCCATGTCGCGCACGTAGTCCACGAGCTCCACCGACAGGTCGTCGTAGGTGTAAAACTCGCCGCGCTGCGCGGGGAAGGGATCCATGGGGCCGGGGTAGTTGCCGTACTCGTCGGGCTCGCCCTGCGGCGCGTCGCCGTGGCGCTTCCACGAGCCAATATGCACCTCGTAGATGTTGAGCGGCTGCGACATGTGGTTGTGGCCGGCACGGCGCTTGAGCCACGCGGCGTCGTTCCACTTGTAGCCATCGAGGGTCCACAGCACGCTCGCGGTACCCGGAGGGCACTCGGCCTTAAAGGCGTACGGATCGGCCTTGTAGAGCTTTTCGCCCTCGTTTGTCTCGATGAGATATTTATAGAGCTGGCCCTGCTCGGCGCCAGGAATAAAGCCTTCCCAAATAGCGCTCGTATGCACGGGCACCAGCGGGTTGGCTTCCTCATCCCAGTCGTTAAATTCGCCAATGACATGGACACTCTTTACGTCGGGCGCCCAAACGCAAAAACGCCAGCCGCGCGTGCGCTGCTGTGTGTCGGGATGCGCGCCCATCTTTTCCCAGCTGCGCTCCCACATACCAATGCCAAACAGATAGACATCGTCCTTGGAGAGTTCCGGTGCGTGCGGAGCGGCTTTACGGGTAGCGGGCTTTTTGGTTGCTGGCTTTAGCTTTGTATCGCTCACGTTTGATCCCATCATGACGCGGCAGCGTGTTGCCTTGGTGACTAGATGCGAAAGGTCCAAGGCTGCACGAATCGAAGGGACGGCGAAGTTTCTGTGATTCGTTCCACCTCGCGTGCTCGGTGGAACTTTCGGCAGAAACTACGATAACACCTGTGCGTTAGTTTTATGGACGAAAGCGGATTTGCGGGGGCGTTTAATCGGTAAGCGACATGTTTATACCACTGGCAGATTTGACGTGGTAAAACTCTTGACAGTTTTACCAATTTGGGTTTCAAAATTGTTTGGCTGACGTTTGGTAAAACGTTTTTAGCAGGATGTTTATCATTTGATATCGAAAGGTTCGTTTATGCCCCATACCGCCACTCCCAAGGTCGCTTTTATTTTCGATTGCGATGGCACGCTGGTTAATAGCACCCCCGTTTGGGCCTATGCCCAGCCCGAGTTATTGCACCGCCACGGGATTAACGTGACCGTGGATGACTTTGCCCAATTTGAGCACCTGTCGCTGGAGGACGAATGCCAGGCCTACCACGACACGTGGGGCATTGGCGCGAATGGCGAGAAGCTCTACCGCGAGCTGAGCGACATCCTGATCGATGGCTACTCCAAGGTGCCGCCGCGCAAGGGTCTCCTGGCATTTTTGGAGCAGGCGAAGGCGGCGGGTATTGCCATGTGCGTAGCTACGTCCACGCCGGCCGAGCTGGTGCAGTCCGCGCTCGCTGGTGCCGGGCTCGATGCCTATATGGAGTTCATTACCACGACGGGCGAGGCGGGGCGCTCCAAGCAGTTCCCCGATGTGTACGAGCTGGCGCAGTGCCGCCTGGAGGAGCGCCACGGGCACAAGTTTGAGCGCGCGTGGGTGTTTGAGGACGCCGTGTTTGGCCTAAAGAGCTCTGGTGTCGCCGGCTTTAAACGCGTGGGCATCTATGACCCGCACGGCCGCATGAAGCGCGATGAGGTGCGCTCCAACTGCGATATCTTTATCGACAGCTACGAGGAGCTTGATCTGGCCCGCGTGCTTTCGTTTGAGGGATAGGCGAGGGCTGTGGCTTGCAAAGTACTTGTAGTCTGCGGCTCGCCCTTGGTGGCGAGCGCGGATCTGTTGCGTAGGCTAGCAGGGGAGTGCGACCACGTTATCGCCGTGGACCGCGGGCTCGACGCACTGCTGGGCGCAGGACTGGGCTGCGATGTATATGTGGGGGATGCCGACACGGTGAGTGATGCGGGTCGTGCAATGGTCGATTCCGCCGAAGCCTTTGAGGTAGAACGCCACGACCCCTACAAGGACTATACCGATCTGGCGCTGGCGCTCGATTCCGTCCGCCGTCGCTGGCCGGGTGCCAAAGTGGTTGCGACCTGCGCCACCGGCGGCCGCCCCGACATGGCCCTTTCCGTACTTGGGTTGCTCGCAGGCTACGAGGACGCCCCTGTCTGGATTGCCGAGGACAAGGTGGTCGCCCGCGTCCTTCACGGAGGCGAGTCGTGGACCATCGAAGGCGCCGAAGACAAGACGTTCTCTATCATCGCTATAGCCCCAGGGACGGTGGTAAGCGAGCACGGCCTAGAGTGGGAGTTAGATCACGCCTCGCTGGGCTTGTTGGCTGATACGGGTATCAGCAACGTAGTCAGGTCAACAGCCACGATCCAAGTCCACACCGGCACCGCCATCGCTTACCTATATCATTAGGCATTTAGAATCTGACCCAAAAAAGTCCTTGCACGTCGCGCCAACTTCCCCTATAGTATCACGTCGTCACGGGGGCGTAGCTCAGCTGGGAGAGCGCTTGACTGGCAGTCAAGAGGTCAGGGGTTCGATCCCCCTCGTCTCCACCATCGTGAATGCAAAGGCCTTCGGAATCCCGGAGGCCTTTTTCATGTCAAAATACCTCGCGCCACAAACCCCTCCTTCGGCAACAAAAAGTTGCACAATTTATTTCCCATGTCTGTACATAGTTTGTTAGAGGAACGCGATCATCGGCGCAGCTCGCTGCTTCATTTGGGCTTCAGGAGCACCCCTAATCACCGCCAGTACCTAAATAACCTGCATCAATGTGAACAACATCCCAAAACAACCCCATTGAACACGCTAAATTGACGATATGTTGTCCGCCATTAGCCAAATCAGTTTTGCCACCAGCTTGTGCTAGGATACTTAACGTTACATGAGTTCAACTGTGCTCACGGCTTCAGCAAACCACAAAGCGCAGGGTCGATCAGCATCCGGCCGTAACGGCGGTGCCAGAAACACCACGAGCTCCAATAAAGAAGTCATGCGACGTTATTTATTTGCATTGATGTAATTCCAAGGTGCATTTAATAGCTTGCGTGTCAATGCGTAGTAGTCCTACAGCTGTTTGCGTGCGGTCCAGTTTTGTACCCGCTTGACTGGCTCGCACGCAGCCAGCTGGAGACGCGGTCATTTTGCGATACACGTCTGCGTCTCTAGTAACTGCACTTATACATACCGTTCACGGTGGGACAGAGCCACGTGCTTGTCTGACTGGGCTCAGGGTTTGAATATGGAGCGCCTTCGCGCACAAGCGCCCTGGCGAAGCCATACCCAAACCCCGTGAGCCACACGTAAGACAGCAAGGGGGTGGTGCTCGTGTGGTATGTGATCCAGGTCATTAACGGTCGCGAAGACGTAATGCGCGAGCGCATCGAGCGCATGGTGCCGGCGAGCGCCATGCAGGAGCTCTTTTACCCACAATTTCTGACCGAGATCAAGGTACACGGCGAATGGATCGATACGACCAAGCCGCTCTTTCCCGGTTATCTTATCTGCGATACGGCAGATCCCCGAACCGTGCAACAGTATCTGCTGCGCATGGACGACTTTGCCCGGGTGCTTTCCCAGGACGGTCAGTTTGTACCGCTGGCAAAAGAAGAGGTCCAGCTTATTGGCGGCTTTACGCATAGGGGAGACCGCGTAGTGCCCATGAGCGAGGCCCTTAAAGACGGTGACCAGGTCGTAGTGACGGCAGGTCCGCTGCTGGGCCACGAAGGCCTGATCAAAACCATTAACAGACGCAAGAGCACTGCTTATTTGGAGCTCGACCTGTGCGGCCGACGCGTAACCACCCGCGTTGGCCTAGCGGTGCTTTCAAACGAGCAGCGCGTCATGCGGAACCTAAAAAAGGCGATCGCCTAGCTGCTGGCGACCGCTACACAGAACAGGGAGGATCCCCGACCTGGGGACGAAGCGTTGGAAGAGAACGTGTCGGATAAAACTGAATATATAACTGATGTTCCTGGTGGTTCATCGATGATCGGTCAAGTCATTGATCGGCAGAATGGCTCTCATGCTCATATAGCGACGGAATTTCCACTTCCCGTCGAGAACCCTGCTCCGGCGCAAGGTTTCGTGGCGACAGGAAGCTATAGGGCGCCTGCTGCCGATCCTTTGGCCGCCGCCCCCAAGAAAGGTGGGCCGGCCTATTTTGCCTTCAAGCGAGCCTTCGACATCGTGTTTTCTGCTGGCGTCTGCGCGGTGTTGGCCGTCCCCGTCGTAGCTGCATGCGTCGCCATTGAGATTGACTCTCCCGGAAAGCCGTTCTTTCGTCAAAAGCGAGTCGGTAAGGGCGGTAAGCCTATCTATATCTTTAAACTCCGCACCATGGTCTCTGACGCTCACGAGCACCCTGAGAAGTACATGACTCCTGAGCAGCTGGCGCAATGGCAACGCGAACAGAAGGTCGACCAAGATCCGCGTATTACGCGCGTGGGTCGTTTTCTACGCCACACTTCACTCGATGAGCTTCCACAGTTCATCAATGTTCTTACGGGTGATCTATCCGTTATTGGACCAAGGCCTGTGACACTCGAAGAGACCTACGAGTACGGAGACGCCCGTGACGAGGTGCTCGCATGTAAGCCGGGCATCACCGGCTGGTGGGCCGCAACAGATCGTAATGACTCGACTTGGGGGAGCGGCCAGCGCCAGGCCCGTGAACTCTTCTACGTCCGCCACCAGTCGTTTGGACTTGACGCCCGCGTATTCGTCAAAACGTTCAAGGCGATGAGGAGGGGAAAATAACAATGCAATACCCTGCCTACACCGTCCTTATGAGCCTGTACGCTAAGGAGCGCCCAGAGTACCTTAAAGAGTCACTCGACAGTATGCTTGCCCAGACCGTGCCGCCCGCCGAGATTGTCATGGTTGAGGACGGCCCGTTGACGGATGGTTTGGAGGATGTGCTCCGGGAGTATGACTCTGCCCATCCCGGCCTATTCAACTTTGTTGCCTATGGCGAAAACCGTGGCCTCGGCTACGCCCTGCGTCAAGGCATGATCGCTTGCTCAAACGACGTCGTCGCTCGTATGGATACCGACGACGTTGCCCGACCCGATCGCATGGAGAAACAGCTCGCAGCTCTTGAGAGTGGGCTTGACATGGTGGGCAGCGACGTCGTCGAGTTCATCGAGTCGCCGGACAAGCCCGTCGCCGCCACTAATCTTCCCAAGGGAATGGACGCTATCCGCGCCTTCTCCAAGAGGCGCAACCCCTTTCGCCATCCGCCCATGACATTCAGGAAATCAAAGGTCATGGAGGCAGGCAACTACAGCTCTGACTTCCTCTATTTCGAGGATTGGGACCTCTTCAACAGAATGCTTGCATGCGGCTGCCGCGCGGACAATTTGGGAGAACCTTTAGTCGCCATGCGTGTTAGCGAGGACTTCTACGCCTGCAGGGGCGGAGTTCAGTACCTCAAGTACGCCAAGGCCTTCAAGAGAGCGCAGGTTGAGCGGGGCTATTTCACTGAACGTGACTATGTCTGCTCATACGTGCCGCACGCGCTGGTCTGCCTTATGCCTAATTCGCTGAGGTCGCTGATCTATCGAATTCTTCTACGGAGGGCGTAGCAAAATGGCTTCCGAAGTCGATAACCCACTGGTAAGCATTATCGTCCCCATGTACAACGTGGGGACGTTTGCACTTCCTTGTGTGAGGTCGCTGCTCAATCAGACGTATCCGAACATCGAGATCCTTATCGTGGACGATGGCTGCACAGACGATACTATCGATTTGATTGAAGACACCGTAGGAGACGATCCACGCGTCGAGATACACCACAAGGAGAACGGGGGGCTTTCTTCCGCTCGCAATTACGGCACGCAACGATGCCGCGGCAACTATCTCATGTATGTCGACGGAGACGATCTCATCGACCCGCGAACCGTTGAGCTTATGGTTGAAGCTGCCCTGAAATACCAGCTGACTTTTGTTGTAGGGTCTTTCGCTAAGACGCCCCCTCTCGAGAACTACGATATGAAGCAGGCTGCTGAGTTCAAATTGGAGTCCGGTTCCGAGCGTTTTAGGAAGTTGCTTTTGTTCAACGGGGAGAGCGGTTCTGCGTGCGGCAAGCTCTTCGCGCGGTCTCTGATCCCTTACCTTTCTTTTCCCGAGGGGCAGCTATTCGAAGATATGGGCGTGATCGCCTCTATCTGTTCGCGTGTCGGTGAGGTCGCCTATTCCGATGCTCCTTTCTACGCGTACGTAACGAGACCGGGCTCCATTACTACGTTTAAGAAGCAGGGCCCCAAGCACGCGCAAGACATGGATAAGACCATCGAGACCGTGAGACAAGTTGCCGGGAGCAGCCTTGAGAGCGAGTTTGAATGCTTCAGAGCGTACTGTACCCTGCGCGTTGCTATGCGAGTCGATCTCGATACCTTTGAAGATAGGGCTGAAGGGCGGTCGTATCTGAGGCGTGCTCGCGAGCTTGCGGGGCGAGCCTCGCGGAACCCTTTGGCGTCCCGTACTTGGAGGCTGCGGTGCACGCTCTTCGCGATCTCCCCAAAGGCGCATAACGCCTTCTACGCTCTCTACGCTGAAGTTTCTGGCAAAGCAATTGGATAAGCCCCATGAAAAAAGGTTGATAAGGTGAGATTTTCTGTAATCGTTCCCGTATACAACGTCGAGGACTTCCTTGGCGAGTGCTTGGCTAGCATCGCATGCCAGGACTACTCTGACTACGAGGTCGTCATTGTCGACGATGGTTCGACCGACGGCAGCGCTGCTATCTATGAGCTTTTTGCCTCGGAGGCGGATGTTCCCGTTCGGATAATCAGACAGGAGAACAAGGGGTTGCTCCAAGCGCGCCGTGCAGGAATCATGGCTGCTCATGGCGACTATTTCTGGCACGTCGACGGCGACGACGGACTTGCACCCCATGCCTTGCTGACTGTCAGCAAGGCAATCGAAGACACGGATGCCGACGTTGTGATTGTCGGCAATAGTGGCTCCATCGACTTCGACTCTATTCTTCCGGGCGGGGTTCCCGGAACCCAGCGTTTCTACGAGGCTGAAGATGTCAATTTCATACGCTCTTCCTTTTTATCTGGGGCGGTACCGAGTATCACCCTGAAGATTGCAAAGAGATCATGTGTAGATCGAGACGGTGGTTGTTCGGGGAATGGGAGGCTCCAGCTTGGTGAAGACCAACTTCAGAGCCTTTTCATCCTCGACAGCGCGAACAGTGTAGTCTGCATACGAGAGCCCCTTTATTTCTATCGAGCGAACGCGGATAGCATCACCTCTCGCTATCGTGAAGGCCAGACAACGCAATATTCATTAGTTAAAGAGAAGGTCTACCGTCAGGCGGTTTTGTGGGATGCGAAATGGCCTGGATACTGCTTTGCCGAAATCTCACTTATTGGTTATCTCTCTAACGGGTTCTACGATATGCGTAAGAACGTCGACGCGAAGTGGTATCGACGTCAGTTTCAGGAGTTCAGGAACACGCCTTTGTATGCAAAGGCTATCAGGCGATATCGTTCCCTGAGGTTTGAACAACGCATCTTCTTCGTGTTGCTGGAAAAGAAAATGGATCTACTTGCTTACTGGTGCCTTCTCGGATGCCGCGCGGCCACCCCACTTGCAAGGAGGATGTCGCGATGATGAAAACGACAGGGGCCGGTCTGGACGCAGACAGATTGAGGCTTTCGGATGGTGGTGGCAACCCCTTAGGCATCGCGGTTCTTCTCGCTGTGACTGCCTTCGTTTCGCCTTTGTTGGTGCTTTGCTTATCGACTGTTCTGTTCGCCGGTAAACCATCGAGGAAAATGGCGATGTCGTGCGCTTTTGGCATCGCGGTTTCCATGGCCCTGGTAGTTTCGGGAATTGAGTATCGGCACCCCGTAGACATGACACGGTGGATGGCTGAGTGTCAGTTTTATACCGGCAAGAGCTTCCTATCTGTGATGTCCAGCTCAAACGCCGACCATGATGGCCTTATTGTTTGGAATGTTTGGTGTTGGCTCGTTGGGAACAGCGGTGATCTCTCTCTCCTGCAGGTAAGCGGGTCTTTTGTGGGTTTTGGCCTAACCTCTTGGGTGGTAATGGACGCCTGCGCTCGCGAGGGGACTGATACAACAGCTTTTCTCACGCTATTCATTTTCGTCGTTCTTGCTGTTCATATGCAGGCCATCATTGCCTACATGAGGTCGACTTTGGGCTGCATTCTGTGCGCGACCGCATTCTATATCCGTCGTTCTTATGGCGTTAGAGACTCCATCCCCTCGTTATTTCTGATTCTGCTAGCGTGCGGGATTCACACGTCGATGGTGGTTGCGCTCGCCCTGTTCATCCTCCAGCCTTTCATTGCTAAAAATCCAAAGAGCGGCGCTCTTATATGTGCGTTTGCCTTGGCAGCAGTTGCTTCTGCCGCCACTATCTTGATTACATCGCATGCACTCGACGGCTTCCCTTTGATTGGGGACGCGATTAGGAAAGCGAGCGTTTATAAGGAGGGGACCGGATGGGATCAACAGCAAGCCAAGGACAGCCTTGCTGTTGCAGGTCATGTGTTGTCTATGGTCCTTCTGGGGACGCTTCTCTTGCGAACGTTCTTGACGAGCCAGGATGACTATCGGTTTCCGGTCATGCTCGTAATGAGCTTCTGCGTCTTCGCCATGGAGGCGACCTTGGTCAATGTCGGGAACAGGCTCATCTATATTCCCTTGCTTATTGGATCTACTTTATGCCTCAACAATGAGGAAAGAAAGGCGCTGTCCCGGCAACGATGGCCCCTTCTTTTGGACCTTTCTTTATTTGTCGTCGCTGCTCTCGTCTGCCTCATCGCGTTGAGGAATTTTATCCCCTCCTTTAATTATATTGGAGTTGCTAAAAATGCGATTTTCTATCCGTCGATTCTCTTCCAATAGATTGGCTTACGCCTCCTTCGTCCCGAATGGAGGATGCTGTCGGTGAAGCACAATACATTCTACAAGAACACGCTTTGGCAGTATGGCCTTCAGATACTCAAGTATCTCTTTCCGCTGCTGCTTATTCCCTATCTTACTCGCATCCTCGGGACTGAGGGCTATGCCGTATACGCCTATGTTCTCTCCTTCATGGGCGTGGTCCAAACCATCGCCGATTTCGGCTTTACACTCTCTGGTACCAAGAAGGTAGTTGATCTCAGGGGGGACACTGCAGCTCTCTCCCGCCTCGTGGGGGCGATAACGGTCGCACGCCTAATGTTGCTCTGCGGCCTTTTCGTCTGTGTCATGGTCGTAACACGCTTTATTTCCATTATGGCCGAGAACACGGTCTACGTCATCTGGGCGTTCTTTGCAACGGCAGGTCGCACAGTGCTGCCCGACTTCATCTTTCAGGGAAATGAGCGTATGGGGCCTTTGACGACCCGGTATTTCGCATCCAAGGGGGTGCAGGTTGCGCTTACGATCCTTCTCGTACGCGGGCCGGGGGACCTTATCTTCGTTGCCGTGGCTGACGTACTGTCGGAGATCTTCGACATCGCATGGAGCTATCGCGCCCAGAAGCGCATGTTCGGCGTCGGTATAGCAAGGCCCACCTTTAAGGAGAGCTTCGAGGAACTACGCGTCTCCGCTATCTATTGCGTTTCGAACGTCAGCTCCTCTCTTTTCTCTGGCTTCACAACGGTGATTATCGGGTTGGCGATCACAAGCAAGACGGACATCGCCTTTTGGTCGCTTACGCTCACGACCGTGAACGCCGTGCAGTCGCTCTACACGCCTATTGCCAACAGCCTTTACCCCCATATGATCAAGAACAAAGACTTCGGGTTCGCACGAAAGTTGGCGCTTGTTGCGTTGCCTGCTCTCGTCCTGGGTACCGTTGCGTATTGCGCTCTCTCCAAGCCTATCATGCTCGTCCTCGGAGGACCCGAGTACGTTGGCGGTGCCCATGTCATGTGGATGATCTCGCCGATCTTTATCTTCTCCTTTTACGGAATTTTAATTGGCTGGCCGGTTCTGGGCGCCATGGGGCGCGTAAAGGAGCTGACCGTCTCGACGTTGTTCACCGGGATCGTTAATGTGGTTTCGCTTCTGGCACTTTACCTTGCCGGGTTGATAACCCTTGATGTTATCTGTGTTGTCCGCTGGGTTTGCGATGCCTTATTGCTGCTAGCAAGAGTTTTCATGCTCTGGAGCGCGGCTCGGTCGGAGACAGACTTCCATAAGAGTCCTAAGGAGTAATGATGCAGTACCTTCCCACAATGGAAATCCAAAAGCTGTTGCTTGCTATGCTCGTCGATTTTGACAGGATGACAAGCGAGCATGGGCTTCGCTATTCACTTGATGGCGGCACGCTTCTAGGTGCCGTGAGGCACAGGGGATTCATTCCTTGGGATGACGATATCGACGTCATTATGCCCAGACCTGATTTCGATGAACTTGCATCACATCCCGAGTGGGTGCCGGCTGGGTTGACTGCCAATATTCCCGGACGCAAGGGGTACATCTATCCCTTCATGAAACTGACCAACCCCTCATGGAGGGCGCAGGAACCGCACTTCGAAGAGGTGATCGAAGAGTTTCTCTGGATCGACATTTTTCCTGCCGATGCCATGCCTGACGAAAATACTGAGAAAGCGACCCTAATGGCGGCTCAGGAAAAGACATTTTTCAGGGCATTGCGGTCATACGTAAACATCAAAACATCTACTTCAAATCCGTTGAAAAAGGTCGCAAAGCATTTCCTATTTCCGATTCATAGGGCGGTGTTTCCTGCGGAAAAGCAGTATTCCGAGCTAGGGGAGAGGGCTCGTGGCCTGCAGTTTGGCGATACGCATGAAGCGGGAGATGTTGTTTGGGGGCCCTACAAGCCTGATAAGCCAGGTTTTCCCACCGAGGACTTCGACAACTTGATCGATATGGAGTTCGAGAGTCGTACTTTCAAGGCGTGTCCGCACTGGGACGCGTACCTAAGGGGGCTCTACGGCGACTATATGCGGCTTCCGCCTGAGGACCAGCGGGTCACTCATGGGATGAAGGTATGGAAGGTAAATTCCGGGGAAGGAAAATAATTCATGAACGTGGCAATCATCATCGCGGGCGGTGTAGGCTCGCGTATGGGGCAAGAGATCCCCAAACAGTTCATCAATGTTGGCGAGAAGCCCGTCATCGTCTACACGCTCGAGGCTTTTCAGGAGCACCCGCTTGTGGATGCCATTGAGGTCGTATGCCTAGCCGGCTGGGAGCAGGTCTTACGCGCCTATGCAAGGCAGTACAAAATTGACAAGCTGAAGTGGGTAGTCAAAGGCGGTGCCTCTGGTCAGGAGTCTATCCGCAACGGCGTGTACAACTTTGAGGGTGTGCTTGCCGAAGATGACATTTGCATCGTTCACGACGGCGTGCGCCCCATGCTCGACCCAGAGGTTATCACCGACGTCGTCCGCGTGGCTAAGGAGCGCGGCAACGCCGTCACAAGCATGCCTTACAACGAGCAGATTTTCCTTGTGGACAAGAAGGATTCCGCCACCACTACGCAGTACATCCCCCGCGAGACGCTTCGTCGTGTGTCTACACCGCAGGCCTACCGCTTTGGGCTCCTCGACTCCAAATATCACGAGGCTTTTGAGAAAGGTGTCGGAATCGACGGCTCCAACTACACGAACACAATGATGGTCCAGCTGGGCGTGAGGCTCAACTTCGCCGTCGGGTCGGACCGCAACATCAAGCTCACCACGCCGGAAAACCTCGAGTTCTTCCGCGCATGGGCGACGGAGAGGGATGCCCGCGATGAATAGGCTCAAATGCCCAGAGTATATCGCCGACGTTGACAAAGTTTGCTCGCTTCCCCTGCCATGGGAGAAGCTCGCGAATAAAACGGTCGTCATCTCCGGTGCGACCGGTATGATCGGGACCTTCCTCGTCGACGTTCTGATGCGCAAGAACGACATTGATGGGGCGCGGTGTAGCGTCATCGCTTTAGGGCGCAACATCGAGAAAGCGCGCTCGAGACTGCCGTACTTCGGTCGAGACCACTTCTCGTTTGAGGAGGGCTCCGTTGCTGCGATAGGTTACAGCCCTGCCGCCCCCGCGGACTACGTTTTGCACCTAGCGAGCTCCACTCACCCGCGCCAGTACGCTACCGATCCGATCGGCACCATCCGAGCCAACGTGGACGGCTTACAGAATCTCCTCAGCTATTCAGCCGAATGCGGTGCTAGGCTACTCTTTGCCTCATCGGTCGAGATTTATGGCCAGAACCGCGGTGACGTGGAACGTTATGATGAAAAGTACTGCGGGAACATCGACTGCAACACTCTTCGCGCCTGCTATAACGAATCAAAACGACTGGGCGAGGCTATGTGTCAAGCTTACCGTTCGCAGAAGGGGGTCGAGGCCGTTATCGCGCGCATCGCGCGCGTCTACGGGCCCACACTACTGCCCGATGATTCCAAGGCACTCTCCCAGTTCCTGTATCGCTCGCTTGCAGGCGAGGACGTTGTGCTCAAGAGCGAGGGGACGCAGAAGTTCTCCTACTTGCACGTCGCAGACGCCGTGTCTGGTCTGCTTCATATACTGCTCCTTGGTATCGATGGGGAAGCCTACAACCTTGCAGATAGGGGATCCGATGTAATGTTGAAGGATCTTGCGAATCTAGTAGCTAAAGCCAGTGGTGTTAAAGTTGTATTCAAATTTCCTGACGCTCAGGAAGCGGCAGGGTACTCTAAGGCCACGCTTGCGCTGATGGATGGAAACAAGGCACGTAACGAACTTGGTTGGTCTGCGCGCATGGGCATCTCCGAAGGCATATCAAGAACGCTTTGTGTTCTCCGCTCACTCAACAATCCCGGGGGATGCTGATGGGCGTAAAGGCGATTTGGCATGACTTCAGAAATATGGTTTTCGGAAGGTACGATGACGATAAGTTTTGGAGGAGGCGACACGCCCTTCTTACCGGAAGTGCCCGGGGTATCCGCAAAACTTATTATTCGTTGTATGTTCACCACGAGATGCGCAGGAGTTGTGCGGATATCATGCCTGGATGGAGCGACGATGCTTCATGCGTATGCGAGAATTTTTTGGCGCCACCCAATATCACAGCGCACGGCATCAACGGTATAGTCATTGCGGGGGGAGCAACCATAGGGCGAAATGTGACCATCTTTCACCAAGTAACTTCAACTTATATCGTTGCCGAGGAAGGCGAGTATAAACCTCGCGAGTGGTAGACATATGGAAGTTTGTATACCAATGCCAACTCGCTCCGATGCGACTGGGAGCAAACACGCCTTCCTTGTTACGGCTCATAAGGACGATAAGGTTCTTCACACCCTGATGAGAGTTCTCGATGATGAACGAAACGACATCTTCATCCATATGGATGCAAAAAGCGGATGGGAAGAAAGTCGCTTGTTGGCTCCTTCAGTAAGGCGGGGATCTTTTTAGTTCCTCGTATCAGAGTCACTTGGGGCGGGTATTCACAAATCGCCTGTGAACTCAACCTTCTCAACTCTGCAGTTTCAAAGGGACACTATTCCTATATCACCTTTTAATCGGTCAAGATCTTCCTATTAAAAGTCAGGACCAGATTCACCCATTCTTTGACTCTTGTGGAAATAAAGAGTACATTCGCTTCGAAACCACAACAGGGACTATCGGAGAAGAATTGGTGGGAATGTTATCTGGAACACTTTCGTAAGCAAATCTTAGGTTTTCTTGCGAAAGAAGAATGGCCTTCTATCGAGTCTTTTGCAGTGTTTTAGGAAACCTGTTAGAGACTTGGAACCGATAAAGGTGACAACTGGTTTTCAATCACCGATGGCCTTGCTCGTTACCTTGTCAAGAATGCCTCATCGATACGCTCGGTTTTCTGGGATTCTATGTGCGGCGATGAAATCTTTCTGCAAACCGAGGCTTGGAATGCGGGGAGTAGATTTAGATACTTCCGAACTCCCGGCGATCAAAACGATGATGCGATAATGCGGCTTATCGATTGGGGCGTTGATGAATCACCCCGTGTGTTGGGAATCGCAGACTTAGATCGCATCAGGAATTCTAGAATGATGTTTGCGCGCAAATTCGATTCAGAAATCGATAGCGATATCGTCAAAGCTATTGAAGCAATGGCTGGATAGATCTATTTTCTAACAGTATAAATAGCAGTTTATGATTCGGGGTCCACATGGCCCCCGAATGCTATGCTCCTCAGCCAAACAGAGAATATGCCCGAATGCTCACCCAAATCTATATTAGTCGACAATTCCTTCGGTGGACACTCGGGTGAATGGAACAGATGGATATTAGAGGAACGAACCCCTCGAGATGCTCGCGGCGTGTCTCTCCGTCGACGAGCTCCCGTTGTTCAGCGAGGCTGTCGACAAAAGGACCTGTCGCTCATGAGGGAGAAGATTCGTCCCTCTAATGGGCATTGACCTTGTGCGCTCCGCAAGCCGCCCGTGTCTGGATGCTCTTCATCACGTCCAAGCGCCGCGCGTCCCAGTTGAGTACTAGGCCGAGCTGTGCGGTGCCAACAACAAGACCAACTCCGAATGGCGGAACCGCATGCTCGTCATGGCATTCGGGCATTTGGACCGGATTGTGCTGCGTAACGCTGTCTGTGTAGACGAGGCATGCGTCAACGGCACCGACGTTTCCATAGGCAACGAATAGGTGGTGGCTCTCCCGCCAGAAGCTTTGCTCTTGCGTGGCAATAGACACGTGAAAGGGGCCCGCCGACGTCGTGTGTAGTAACGTGAAGCGAGCTTAATGCGACTGAGGAAGGTCATGGGCAGCAGGATAGCGCTCAGGGCCGGCGTCAACGACGCGGTCTACCTGAAGCGGATGCCGTTCACCATTGAGCCTGTAGACCGACCTCGACCGGTCGCGTCCATTCTCTTCCGGGTTAACC
>CABRFG010000021.1 GCA_902470095.1 uncultured Collinsella sp. | reverse complement strand
CACGGCTTCGCAGAGTCGCGCGAGGGAAAGGCATCTCCCCGCCCCGCGCCCCGGCGTTGGGTCGTCGCGTGCTCGTTACTGAAAAGCTGATTAGAAGTTTGTGTGCCGCCCCTTTTGGGGCGGCACGTTTTTGTATGGGGACTGGTTGGGACGGCGCCGTTCATGGGTGGGGTACACTGGGTAGCGACTTTTAGTTTATCTACTACCTGATGGGGTGTTTTTTATGGGCAAGAAGTCTCGGGCTCGGGTTGCTGCGGCGGGAACTCGCAAGGATCCTGGTCGTCGGGTTGCCGAGGGTAAAAAGGCCGATCGTGCCGAGAAGGACAAGAAAGTCGGCGCGCATGCTCATCCTGAGTGGGCGCCTCATTTGAATTCGGCTAGTGAGGATTTGACTGCCAAGTTGTTTACTCTGGTCGAGGTAATTTTGGGCGTGGTGCCCCTTGTGGTTATCGGTTTATTCTTGGCTTCGAAGGACGCCACGAGTGTCGATAAACTCACCGAGGTCTTTTCGCAGGACCCCTCGATGGTGGTCTCGTTTATTTCTGCGTGCTTGCAGCCGTTTGTGGCGTACATGCTGTATATGGTCTACCGCAAATACTGCGAGGGTGATGCGGGCTTTGCCGCCGGTAACCTGATCGGTCTTTTGTGCTCCGAGATCCTACTGCTCAATATCCCGGGCGTCATCGGTATGGGCATCTTGCTGTGGCGTGTTTGGCGCAACGTCGCCCCGCACTTTGAGAGCTGGTTGTTTGAACGCCGTGCAATGGGCGTGCTGGCAGACATCGCGGGCTCGCTCGTGATTCTAGCCTTGGCGTTTATGTGCGCCACCGCCGCCCGTGGTCTCGCGGGCATGTAGTCTGTCCTCACCGACCACGGAGCGCAGGGCGGGGAAACCTTTCCCTCTCGCTCACGGCTTCGCAGGGTCGCGCGAGGCAAAGGTTTCCCCGCCCTGTGCCCCGGCGTTGAGTCGTCGCATGCTCGTTACAGAAAAGCTGATAATAAGTTTGTGTGCCGCCCCTTTGGGGCGGCACTTTTTGTGTGGGGTCCCGGTCTCCACAATTTTCGTCAAGCTTTTGGTTAGATTTTGGTCAGTTGGCGTAAGGGTGGAAGGCCAAAAGATTGCTGGCGAAAAAAGCTCAGAGAAAGTGCTGGTAGGGGAGTTGTTGAGGTTTTCGACAGCTTTTGAGCAAAAGAAACTTTGTGGCTATTGCCGGCGATTGCGTTGTCGCGGTCATGGCGGTGCGGGATGCTGGTCGTAAGCGTCGAATGCTCCGATTTTGGAGGCCAGCATGGATCTGTTTCTTGAGACTCCGCAGCAACAAGCCGAGCGCATGTTGCGTCAGCAGCAACGACTCATGGAGATACAAATGCAAGGGGCGGCAGTCCAGCCCTTTGCGCAAAATGTCGTGCCCGCTGCTGTACCTGCAGCTGTGCCCGGGTGCGAATCGGCACCAGAGGCCTATTCCGTACAGCAAGATTCATATGCGCAGGAGCTCGCGTTCGACAAGCGTCGTGCGCGTCGTCGCCGCGTGGGCCAGCGCCTGCGCACCTTGGCGATGATCGTGCTCATTCCGCTAGGACTTGCGGCGATTTTCTTGGTCTCGTATGCGCTCACCTGCATCCTCAATGGTGCTTCGCCCGGCGAAGTGCTCCAACATCTGTCAGCCCTGGGCCAGCGCCTAGGCGATGTCATAACAACAATCCGCACCGGCTGGGAGAGCTAGCGTTTTAGCGTCCGCGGCTCTAAGAGAGATTTGTCTGCAAGGCAGTGGGTGATCCGTGCGTGTGGCGGGGTAAGATTGATCGCGGTTTTGATTGATGACCGATTGAGTTTGTTGGGCGGAGTCTATGTCTGCTATTGATATCGTGCTTGTTGTGATCGCCTTGGTGGCGGTGGGGGTTGCTGTGGCTTGCGCCCTCCAGCTCAAGAGCCTGCGTGCCGAGTTGCGGGAGCGTGGCGACAGTAGCGCGGAAACGCTGGCAGCACTCGAGCAGGCCAACAACGCGCTCGATGCCCTGAACGTCGCGCTGGCCGAAACTCGCCGCACGGCCAACGCCATCGCGCAGCAGCAGACGACAGATGCGGCCGTGGAGCAGCAACGTTACCTGACCATCGCACGTGAGTTTTCGCAAGCTGGTGACCGGATGGATGACCTTCGCCGCGAGACGGCCCAACAGCTCGGCGCCAACCGCGAGGGCATCGAGCACCGCCTGGACAAGGTGCGCGAGACGGTCGATGCCCAACTGGGCGCCATCCGCAAGGACAACAACGTGCAGCTCGATCAGATGCGCGCGACGGTGGACGAGAAGCTCTCCCGCACGCTCAACGATCGCCTGTCGGCATCGTTTAAGCAGGTGAGCGACCAGCTCGAGGCCGTGTACAAGGGCCTGGGTGACATGCAATCTATCGCCACCGGCGTGGGCGACCTTAAGCGCGTGCTGGGCAATGTGAAGGCGCGCGGCATTTTGGGCGAGGTGCAGCTAGGCGCGATCCTGGCGGACATCCTTACGCCCGACCAGTATCTGGAAAACGTGGCCACCAAGCCCGGCGCCTCGGAGCGCGTTGAGTTTGCCGTCAAGCTGCCGGTAGACGAGGGCGATCCCGTGCTACTGCCGATTGACTCCAAATTCCCGGGCGACGCGTACGAGCATCTGCTCGACGCCCAGGAGTCGGGTGACGCTGAGGCCGTCGTCGCTGCGCGCAAGACGCTCGATGCGATGGTGAAACGCGAGGCAAAGGACATCTGCGAAAAGTACCTGAGCGTGCCCGCGACGACCAACTTTGGCATTCTGTTCGTGCCGTTTGAGGGTCTGTACGCCGAGGTCGTCAGCCGCCCCGGGCTTATCGAGACCCTGGGCCGCGACTATCACGTCAACGTTGCCGGCCCCAGCACCATGGCGGCCATCCTCAACAGCCTGCAGATGAGCTATCAGACGTTTAGGCTGCAAAAACGCACCGATGACGTGCTGCGCGTGCTTTCCGCCGTCAAGGCCGAGCTGCCGCGCTATCAGGCGGCGCTGCGTCGCGCGCAGCAGCAGATCGAGACCGCCGGCAAGACGGTCGAGGGCATTATCACCACACGCACCAACGTTATGGAGCGCAAGCTCAAGGACATCGACGCGCTGGAGGATGCGCGGGAGGCCGACGCGATTCTGGGCTTGGAGTCCGCAGGCTTACTCGCGGGCCAGGAAGACGAGGACTAGCTGCATCTGACGACGGGGCGCCGGCGTAAACGCGGGTGCCCCGCTGCTTCTTGCATTGTGCTTGCCTGAAGTGCGCTTCAATGTGCAACAATGGCGTTTCGCCCTATCAGACGCGAAAGGAAGCCCATGTCTCAGAGAAGCACCAGTCCGCTCAAACGCTCCACCGTACGTCGCACGCTGCAGCGTTTTTGGGACGTCACGCGCACACAGCCGTTGATTGTTTTTCTCTCGGTGTTCTCGTCGGCGGGCTATATCTTTTTGCTTACGTTTGCCAACACCTACGTGATGGCCCTTATCGTCGACCGCGTCCAGGCCGGCCCCGTGGCGGGCGACCAGGTGTTTGAGGTCTTTGGTCCCTACATTCTGGCACTCGTGCTCGTTAACCTAGTGGGCCAAATCCTCTCCAAGCTGCAGGACTACACCGTCTACAAGCTCGAGATTGCGGGCAACTATCACCTGGCACGCCTGTGCTTCGACACGCTCTCCAATCAATCCATGACATTCCACACCAGCCGTTTTGGCGGATCGCTTGTGAGCCAGACGAGCCGTTTTATGAGCGGCTACACGGGGCTGGTGGACGTGACGGTGTATTCGCTCATTCCCACTATCACCTCGGTTGTCTGCACGGTGGCAGCACTCGCCCCGGTGGTGCCGACGTTTACCGTGATCCTGGTGGGCATCATGGTCGTCTACATCGCGTTTGTCTGGCTTATGTACAAGCGCATCATGCCGCTTTCGGCCGCGACGTCCGCCGCGCAGAACAAGCTGTCGGGCGTGCTGTCCGATGCGGTCACGAATATCCTGGCCGTCAAGACCTGTGGGCGCGAGGACTTTGAGCGCGACCTGTTCGATGCCGCCGACCGCGCTGCGCGCGATGCCGAAACGGTATCGATGCACGCCATGATGCAACGCAACTTTACGACCTCGGGCCTTATCGTTATCACCATGGCCGTGGTGAGTGTGTTCGTCGCGGGCGGCAACGCGTGGTTTGGCATCTCTGCCGGCGCGCTCGTCATGATCTTTACCTATACGTACAACCTCACCATGCGTCTGAACTACGTGAGCTCCATGATGCAGCGCATCAACCGCGCGCTGGGCGATGCGGCCGAGATGACGCGCGTGCTGGACGAGCCGTGTCTGGTGGCAGACGACGAGAACGCCCCCGAGCTCAAGGTGAGCGAGGGCGCGATTGATTTTGAGCACTTGAGCTTTGCATACCGTGATGCCGCGGCGGGCGAGAGCGTGTTCGACGACCTGACGCTCCATGTGGCGGCGGGCCAGCGCGTGGGCCTGGTGGGCAAATCGGGCTCGGGCAAGACGACACTCACCAAGCTGTTGCTGCGCCTGGACGACGTACAGGTCGGCCGCGTGCTCGTGGACGGCCAGGACGTTTCGCGCTGCACGCAGCAGAGCCTGCGCCGCCAAGTTGCCTACGTGCCGCAGGAGGCGCTGCTGTTCCATCGCTCCATTCGCGAGAATATCGCCTACGGCCGCCCCGACGCTACCGACGAGCAGATCCGCGAAGCGGCTCGCTTGGCTAATGCGACCGAGTTTATCGACCGCCCGCCCCGTGGCTTTGACACCATGGTGGGCGAGCGGGGCGTTAAGCTTTCGGGCGGCCAGCGCCAGCGCGTGGCCATTGCCCGCGCTATTCTGACCGATGCGCCGATCCTGGTGCTCGACGAGGCGACGTCTGCCTTGGACAGCGAGTCCGAGGCGCTGGTGCAGGAGGCGCTCGAGAACCTGATGCGCGGCCGCACCTCCATTGTGGTGGCACATCGCCTGTCCACCGTGGCGGCGCTCGACCGCATCGTGGTACTGGCGGACGGCGAGATTGTCGAGGACGGTACGCATGCGCAGCTTGTCGAGGCTGGCGGCGAGTACGCAAGCCTGTGGGGCCGCCAGACCGGCGCATTTTTGGAGGCGTAAAGACCCCATACGTGGGACAATCGTGCCCATAGGTTTGTTATGCCGCCGAGCCGAGGAGTCGTTATGCCACGCGAGACCAATGCCGCCAAACGCGAGCGCGCCATCGAGGTGTGCGAGCGCCTTAACCGTCGCTATGGCCCGGTCGAGTGCTTCTTGGACCACGAGAATCCCTTTAGGCTGCTCATCGCGGTGCTGCTCTCGGCGCAAACGACCGACGCGCAAGTCAACAAGGTGACGCCGCGGCTGTTTGCCCAGTGGCCCACGCCCGAGGCCATGGCCGGGGCGAGTGTTGCCGACGTGGCGGACACGATCAAGTCGCTTGGCTTCTACAAGAGCAAGGCCAAACACGCCGTGGAGGCCGCGCAGATGATCGTTGCCGATTACGGCGGTGTAGTGCCGGCGGATATGAAGGAGCTCGTCAAACTGCCGGGTGTGGGGCGCAAGACGGCGAACATCGTGCTCAACGTGGGGTATGGCATCGTGGAAGGCATCGCGGTGGATACGCACGTCAACCGTATCGCGCATCGCCTGATGCTGAGTCCCAAGACGCACGCCAAAGAGCCGCTCAAGACCGAGCAGGATCTGCTCAAGATCTTGCCGCACGAGTATTGGGAGTCGGTTAACCATCAGTGGATCACCTTCGGTCGCGAGATCTGCGACGCCCGCAAACCCAAGTGTGACGAGTGTCCGCTGGCAGATTTGTGCCCCAGCGTGCGCGTAGCGGGGTAGGGCGGAACGCATCTTCGTCTGGCGTTTTTTGCGGGGCTGGGTTTGCCCTTGAGCCGGAGTCCTCTCCATGCGTTACCATGACAGACAATGTATTTGACGTACGACCCGCCGAGCTTGCCCCGGCGGGCTTTTGGCGTTGCGATGCCGGAGGAACAGCATGCTCATTCACCGTATAGCCGCGCAGCTCTACACTGCCGAGGCGCTGCAGACCGTCGAGGCCGGACTCGATGCCGGCGAGGACGTGACGCTGGCCGTGTCGCAGTCGGGCCGCACGCTTATGGCGGCCGCCCAGTTTGCGCGCCGTCCGCGCCCGACGGTCTACATTGTGAGCGGCGAGGATGCGGCCGATCGAGCCGCGCGCAGCCTTGCCGCCTACGTGGGCCTAGCGCACGTGTGCCGTTTTCCCGAGCGCAAGAACTATCCGTGGCGCGAGCAGGCGCCCGACGATGCCGTGGTGGCGCAGCGCTGCGAGGCACTGGGACGCATCGTGCGCGGAGACAATTGCATCATGGTCGCCTCGGCTCGCGCGCTGCTGCGTTGTGTGCCGCCGGTCGAGAGCCACTATTGGGAGTCCACGACCTTTGCGGTGGGCGAGGAGATTCCCTTTGACGAGGTGCCGCAGCGCCTAGTGGGCATGGGCTACACCAATGCCGGCGCCGCCGACGCGCCCGGCCTGTTCCGCGTGCACGGCGACACCGTCGAGGTGTTTCCCGCGCAGGAAAAGGCGCCCGTGCGCATCGAGTTTTTTGGCGACGAGATCGATCGCATCCGCCGCATGGTGAGCTCCACGGGGCAGACCATCGGCAACGAGGATAGCATCGAGATCTTCCCCTGTCGCGAGCTGGCGCTCACCGACGAGGCCGTCCACAACATGCATGTGGCGCTCTACCGCGCCAGCCAGGACGACAGCAAGTTGGCGGCGCTGCTCGAGATGGTGGATGCGCGCATCGTCACGCCTGAGCTCGACCGCTTTTTGCCGGTGATGTACGGCCAGACCGTGAGCCCGCTGTCGCATGTGAGCGGCAAGGCACTCGTGGTGCTGTCCGAGCCGCGCTCGCTGTTCGACGACTGCCTGCGTGCCTACGAGGATATCGAGGCCCGTGCCGGCGAGGCGGGGATTGACCGACTGGATGGCCTGTATGTACGTGCCCAGCAGCTCGATTTTGGTGCCCAGCAGCGCCTGAACTATGTGAGCCTGATTCGCGCGGGCGGTGCGGTTACGGCAGAGCTTAAGATTGAGCAGCCGGCCATCGCGGGCTCGGACAACCGTTTTATGACGCGCATTCAGGAAGTCGTGGGCAAGCGCTATGCCTGCGTGTTTGCCATCCCCGATCGCGGTGCGCGCGAGTCGATGGAGCTCACCTTTGGCGACGAGGGCATTACCTTTGAGGAGTCGCTGACGGCCGCGCCCGAAAATGCCGGCGTCATTGGCGAGCGCGTACGCGTGGCAGCGGCGGATTCCGCCGACCGTGCCGCACGCCAGGAGGCCCATGCTTCCATTCGCGAGCGTAAGGCCGACGCGCTCAACGCCCGCTCGCTCGAGGCGGGTGCCGACCAGGCTGCCGCCGGCGCCGCCGTGCCCACTATTTCGCGCGGACGTGTGACCTTTGTCGATGCCGCCTTGCCGCAGGGCGTAGTGGTGCCCGATGCCAACCTGGCCGTGTTCTCGATCGCCGATCTCAACGCCCGCATGGACGCCAACCGCGCGCGCAGCCGCCGCAAGGTGGACATTACGCAGATCACGTTCCCGTTTAAGCCGGGCGACTACGTGGTGCACGCCACCCACGGCATCGCGCTCTTTAGCGAGATCGCGCGCCAGGAAGTGGGCGGCAAGGAGCGCGACTACTTTTTGCTGGAATATGCCGACGGCGACAAGCTCTACGTGCCGCTCGAGCAGGTCGACCGCATCACGCGCTATGTTGGCCCCGACGGCGATAAGCCGCGTCTGACCAGGCTCAACACCGCCGACTGGACACGCGCCACCAACAAGGCGCGCAAGAACGCCAAAAAGCTGGCGTTTGACCTGGTCGACCTGTATACGCGCCGCTCGTCGATTACCGGTATCGCCTGCCCGCCCGACACGCCCGAGCAGATCGAGATGGAGGAGAGCTTCCCTTACGACGAGACGCGCGACCAGCTGGAGGCTATCGCCGATATTAAGGCCGACATGGAGGCGCCCAAGCCCATGGACCGCCTGCTCTGCGGCGACGTGGGCTTTGGCAAGACCGAGGTCGCCCTGCGCGCTGCCTTTAAGTGTGTGGACTCCGGCCGTCAGGTCATGGTGCTCTGCCCCACAACCATTCTGGCCCAGCAGCACTACGAGACCTTCTTTGAGCGCTTTGCCCCGTTTGGTCTGGAGGTCGAGGTGCTCAGCCGCTTCCGCACGCCGGCGCAGCAGAAGCGCGCGCTCAAGGCGTTTGCCGAGGGCACGATCGACGTGCTCATCGGCACGCACCGCTTGCTTTCTGCCGATGTGAACCCCAAGAACCTGGGCCTGGCGATCATCGACGAGGAGCAGCGCTTTGGTGTGCAGCACAAGGAGCAGCTCAAGAACCTGCGCGAGCAAATCGACGTGCTCACGCTTTCGGCAACGCCTATTCCGCGAACCATGCAGATGGCCACGAGCGGCGTGCGCGACATGAGCCTGATCACCACACCGCCGACCGGGCGTCGTCCCGTGATCGTGCACGTGGGGGAGTACGACCCCGACGTGGTGAGTGCGGCGATTCGCCTGGAGGTGGGCCGCGGCGGTCAGGTGTATTACGTGTCCAACCGCGTCAAGACCATCGATGATGCCGTGGCGCGCGTGCACGAGGCCGCGCCCGAGGCGCGCGTGGGCGTGGCGCACGGCAAGATGAGCCCGCGCGAGGTCGAGGACGTGATGATCGAGTTCGCGACCAAGAAGATCGACGTGCTCATCGCCACGACCATCGTGGAGAGCGGCATCGACAACGCAACGGCCAACACGCTGATCATCGAGGACTCGCAGCGCTTGGGCCTGGCACAGCTCTACCAGCTCAAGGGCCGTGTTGGCCGCTCGGCCACGCAGGCATACGCGTACTTTATGTTCCCGGGTGAGCTGCCGCTCACCGAGGAGGCCACGGCGCGTCTGACCGCGCTTTCCGAGTTCCAGGACCTGGGCAGCGGCATGCGCATCGCCATGCGCGATCTGGAGATCCGCGGTGCCGGTTCGCTCATGGGTGCCGAGCAGCACGGCAACCTGTCGAGCGTGGGCTTTGACCTGTTTACGCAGATGCTGGGACAGGCCGTGGCCGAGGCGCGCGGCGATGACGATGCCGGCGTGGAGGCGGCGAGCGTGGGCATCAACCTGCCGGCAGACTACTTCTTGTCCGAGGAGTACATGCCGGCGGTGGACCAGCGCGTGCTCGTGTACCGCAAGCTCGCGGCGGCTGAGGACTTGGAGAGTATCGACGAGGTGCAGGAGGAGACCGAGGCCGCGCATGGCGAGCTGCCGTTGGCGGGACTCAACCTGTTCAACCGCGCGCGTATCCGCATCCGCGGCGAGCGCTTGGGGCTCGAGAGTGTCACGCTCAGCGGCGGACGCATCACGTTTTTGGGCGTCGAGGTGCCCAAGAAAGTGGCCTTTGAACTTAAGACCCGCTATGGCGCGGTGAACTTCCCCAAGAGCCGCAAGCTGTCGGTGCCCTACAAGGCGGGCGCCGGCGCGGGCAGCGGCCTGGGCCGCGGCCTCGACGCCAACGACGGCACCGGCCCGGTGGCGGCGGCGCTCATGCTGCTGCAACAGCTGGGTGCTAGCGACGACGACTAGCGGGTCGACGCTGCAAACGCTCCATTCGGGCAATCTGACCCTCACTCGTCGGTCGCGTACGCAAGTACGCTTCCCTCCTCCTTCGGGCCACCTTGCCACAAATGGAACGTTATCGCTCACTTATGCTCAACCTGTAAGGGTATTTATGGGACAAAGCTATCTTTGCCCCACCACGTTGCGGGTCGACCCTTCGCCCGACCGAAAGGAAAGCATGTTCGGATACATCTATAAGAAAGATGTCGCCATTATCGCGGTTATCCTGTGCCTTTGTCTGGGCGTGGGCAGTTTCTTCGATTATCAGATCTCGAGCGCGCTGTTCAATATCGGCAGCATGTACGGCCGTTTTATCGAGGCCGCCGGCGAGCTGCCGTTCGAGCTGACGGCGAGCGTCGCGGGCGTTATGCTCGTACGCGCGATGCGTCCCGACTCCAGGGGGAGCAAATGGCTTGCCGTGCTCGGCATCCTCGTCAACGTTGGCCTGGCCGGCTACGAGATCGTTTCGTCCCTGCGGGTTAGCGGTAAACTCATCGCCGTTCAGCTGGTGCTGACGTTTGTGCTGGTCATCGCCGCCAACCTTATCATCTATCGCCTCACGCGCGCGACCGAGCCCGATGAGCTCAGGCGCTGGGCGTTGATGGTGCTTGCCGTGTGGGTCGCTCAGGCCATTATCCTCAACGTGATCGTCAAGCCGCTGTGGTCGCGTCCGCGCATGCGCGTGATCGAGGTCACGCCGGGGCTCAATTTTCAGCCGTGGTGGGTGATTGGCAACCCCGACAAGTGGAGCTATATCGCCGCCGGCGTAATCAAGGACGGCTTTAAGTCGTTCGCGAGTGGACACACCGCGCATGCGGCGATTGGCCTGATGCTCGCCGGGCTTCCCGCAGCGGCCTTTAAGGAAAAGCCGTCGCGCCGCCGGGTGGTCTTTTGGATGGCGGCTGTGGTCGCGGCGCTTGTCGCCTTTGGCCGTATCGTGATCGGAGCGCATTTTTTGAGTGACGTGATCTGCGGCTTTGCCCTGGTGCTGGCGCTTGAGTGCCTTGCCGCGCGTATTGCCTATCCCAACGGCGTACAATAGCTCCGTTTGAATCATCTGACCGATACCCGGTAAGAGAGGATTGCCATGCTCGCGTTTAACAACGATTATTCCCACGGCGCACACCCGGCGGTGCTGCAGGCGCTCGTCGACACCAATATGGAGCCGCAGCCCGGCTACGGTACCGATGCACATACCGAGCGTGCCAAGCAACTTATTCGCGAGGCCTGCCAGGTGCCTGACGCCGACGTGTTTTTCCTGGTGGGCGGCACGCAGGCTAACGCCACGGTGATTGACATGCTGCTCGCGCCGTACGAGGGCGTCGTTGCTGCCGAGACTGGTCACGTCGCCTGCCACGAGGCGGGCGCCATCGAGTTTGGCGGCCACAAGGTACTCACCATCCCCGGCTACGAGGGCAAGATGCACGCCGAGGACCTCGAGAACTATATCCAGGTGTTCTACGAAAACGAGAGCTACGAGCACACGGTGTTTCCGGGTGCCGTGTACGTGAGTCTATCGACCGAGTACGGCACGCTGTACTCCAAGGCCGAGCTCGCGGCGATTCACGCGGTGTGCCAGAAGCGCGAGATTCCGCTGTTTGTGGACGGTGCTCGTCTGGCCTATGCGCTGGCGGCCGATGAGTGCGACATTACCCTGCCCGAGCTGGCGCAGCTGTGTGACGTGTTCTACATCGGCGGCACCAAGTGCGGTGCGCTCTGCGGCGAGGCTGTGGTGTTCTGCGGCATGCACGCCCCGGCGCACCCCATTCCGCGTATTAAGCAGCACGGCGCGCTGTTGGCCAAGGGCCGCCTGACGGGCGTGCAGTTTGAGGCGCTCTTTACTGACGGCCTGTATTTTGAGATTGGTCGCCAGGCGATTGAGACCGCTCAGGCGCTGCGTCGCGTGCTGCACGAGCGCGGCTACCGGTTCTTCTTGGAGACGCCCACAAACCAGCAGTTCGTGATTCTGCCCAACGAGGACATGGCCCGCATTCGCGAGCATGCGGCGATCGAGTACTGGGAAAAGTACGACGATACCCACACGGTGGTGCGCTTTTGCACCAGCTGGGCCACGACGCGGGGGGATATCGACGCGTTGGCGGCTGTCCTGTAGCCTGATGTAATGACGAGGGGCCTCCCTGCGCCTGAGCTTGGCGCAGGGCGGCCTTTGCTTTTGGGGAGAAGGGTTGTATGACCGAGATGTCCGAGCCGACGATTCGCCTGGCGACACCCGATGATGCGCCGGCGTTGCTTGCCATCTATGAGCCGTATGTGCGCCAGACGGCGATTACCTGCGAATATGAGGTGCCGAGCGTTGAGGAGTTCACCGGGCGCATCGAGCGTACGCTCAAGCGCTATCCGTATTTGGTGATGGAGTTGGACGGGCGTCCGGTAGGCTATGCCTACGTGAGTCCGCTTAACAGCCGCGAGGCATACGACTGGTCGGTCGAGACGTCGATCTACCTGGCACGCGATGTGCGCCATGGCGGGCTGGGTCGCAAGCTGCACGATGCGCTCAAGCAGTGCCTGATCGCGATGGGCATCACCAATATGTGCGCGCTCATTGCCGTGCCGCACGATAAGGACGATGAGTACCTGACGCACAACAGTCAGGATTTCCATGCTCATATGGGATATCGCCTGGTGGGCACCTTCGATCGCTGCGCCCAAAAGTTCGGCCGCTGGTACGACATGTGCTGGATGGAGCTGGTCTTAGCCGAGCGCACACCCAACCAACCCAAACCAACCTGGTTCCCCGACCTTCCCAAACCTATCATTTAGGGACAGGTTTATTTTGGCAGGTTAGCCGATTGGCTCGGTGTATTTGGCGCGGTCGGTGCGTTGGATGCGCTTAGAGACATGGAGCGGTCGGCCGTCGGTGTCGTAGACGTAGTCGGTGATCAGGATCAGCGCCTGCCCGCGCTCGACGTTGAGCAAAAACGCCTCGTTTTGCGAGGCATAGCACACCTCAAAGGTCTTATGTCCCTGTGCTGGCGCGCGATGGAATTCTTGGCGCAGCGTCGCGTAGAGCGAACCGTTGATATCGCGATCGATGAGCGTCTCGAAGCTTGGCGGCAGGTAGGTGGTCTCCAGGCACAGCGGCACGTCGTCCAGGTAGCGCAGGCGGACAAGTTTGACGAGCTTGCTGCCCACGGCGGCGTCAAAGAACTTAGCTATGCTGCCGCCCGCCTTGGCAAAGCCCGAGTCCACGGTGCGCGTGGTGGGCTTCATGCCCTGACCTTCGACCTGCTTGGTATAGCTCGAAAACACTAGGTTGTTCTCGTGGAGCGCGGGCGTGTCGGCCACAAAGGCGCCACGCCCGCGCTCGGTGCGCACCAGGCCCTCATCAACGAGAACCTTAAGGGCGTGGCGCACGGTGCTGCGCGACAGCCCCGATTCGTCCATGAGTTCCATCTCGGACGGCAGCTTGTCTCCGCGTGCGTAGATACCGGCGGCGATGCGGTCACGCAACATGCCCGCCAAGCGCTCGTATTGGCTCAGTTTCTTTTTAGACGAAGCGTTCATGTGATCAACCTGTATCTAACTTGTATGCCTATCTAAGCAAGCATGTATTCAATACAACAACAAAACAGCTGGTAGCCAGTTGTCGAAAACCGCATCAGCAAAATTTCTAAGACAAATATAGCATACAACTAGTCGACATAACCAAAACATGTATGTAACTTGTATGCCATCGAGAGCATCAAACGAGAAGAAAGGCTGATGCACGATGACTACTCAGGAACAGGTTAAGGATGTCGTCTCCCAGGTTTTGGCTGACAAGGCAGACAAGGGCGGCATCAAGCGCGTCGTGTGGATTGGCGCCGGCGGATCCAACGGCGGCAACTATCCTGCCCAGTACTTTATGGAGCACGAGGCCACGCAGGTCGTGAGCTCCAGCTACACCAGCAACGAGTTCGTGCACGCAACCCCTGCCTACGTTAACGAGAACACCCTGGCCGTCGTCGTGTCCATGCGCGGCACCAAGGAGACCATCGTTGCCGCCCAGGTCGCCAAGGACCACGGCGCCAGCACCATCGCCATCTATGTTGACGAGTCCGGCCTCACCGAGGTCTGCGACTACAAGATCCAGTACGACAGCCTGGCCGTCGACGAGTCCTGCATGGGCCGCACCAACTCCGCCGTCGTGACCATGATCGCCATGGAGCTTACGCAGCAGACCGAGGGCTACGCCGAGTACGAGACCGCTATGGCCGCCTTCGACTTGGTCGACCCCATCTATCGCAAGGCCGTCGAGTACACCCGTCCGCTCGCTGCCAAGTGGGCCGAGCAGAACGCCGACAAGCCCTGCATCAACGTCATGGCCCAGGGCCCGCTCTTTGGTGCCGCCTACGTCTTTAGCATCTGCAACGTGCAGGAGATGCTGCAGATCGACTCCTGCACCATCAACACCTGCGACTTCTTCCACGGCCCCTTCGAGATCCTGGACAAGCGCACCTCGCTGTTCCAGCTCATCAGCGTCGGCCGCAGCCGCTGCAACGACGAGCGCGGCATCCGCTTCGTCAACCAGTACGGTGGCGAGCGCGTCTATCAGCTCGATGCCAAGGAGCTCGGCCTCAACGACATCAAGGACAGCGTGAGCGAGTACTTCAACCACCTGATCTTTGCCCCGATCCTCAACAACGTGTATATGCGCGCGCTCTCCGCCGTCACCCACAAGGACTACATGACGCGCCGCTACATGTGGAAGCTGGATTATTAGGAGTATTAGTTCCGCCGTTCTACCGAACGGCGGACCAGCCGACGCTGCGCGCCCGGCATTTGGCCAATCTGCCGTTCAATTTCAAAGGCGCGACCAAAAGGTCAGCGCCTTTTCATTTCACGGCACCTTGGCTCAAATGACGGGCGCTCGCTGATGTTGCCAAAACGTCGGCGTCGCCGTGCTTGTTAAGGGATTGGTGCATTGGGGACAGGTTACTTTACACCAAGTTGGCGCATATGAACTTGACCCCTTTGCACCAATGGGTTGTAGCGGTAGAGCAGGTTTTTCCGCTCGCCGATTTGTGTCTTGAAAAATGTATATAACGACTATAACGTAGTATGAAACATATTGGAAACAATACCGAGGAGGCTGCGTTGAAGAAAAGCAATCTGGGCTATGTGCTGGTGCTGATCGCCGCGCTTATGTGGGGCAGCATCGGAATCTTTGTAAACGGCATCTCGGCCATGGGCGTTTCGTCCCAGAGCATGGCTGCCTTTCGCTTGTTGTCGGGTGCCGTCTTAATGGCTCCGGTCTTGGCGTTCATGGGTTGCCAGGGAGGCGATCGTGAGGGAAAAGCATCGGGTCCCCTGGCACTGTTCAAGGCAAGTCCTAAAGAGCTTGTTCCCTGTGCGCTTCTTGGCATTATCGGCCTCGCCACCGCTAACACGCTTTATTACGAGTGCATGGGCGAGGTGGGCATGTCCACGGCCTCGGTGCTGCTCTACACCTCGCCGGTGTTTGGCGTCATGCTCGGCCGCGTGCTTTATCGCGAGGATGTGACTCCCAACAAACTCGTTGCCATCGCTTTTAATATCGGTGGCTGTGTACTTGCAGTGACCAATGGCGACCTTTCCGGTTTCCATTTTTCGGTTTGGGGCGTCACGTCGGGCGTGATCGCGGGCTTTTGTGGCGCGTCGCTCGCGGTGTTTAGCCGGATAGCAACCAAGACGGTCCACCCGCTGGCTGTCACGTTTTGGGGCCTTGTTTTTGGCGGTGCGGTTATGGCGGCTATCGCGGCTCCGTGGCCAGATGTCGCCGCGGCAATGTCGCCACAGCTGCTGCTGCTGTTCTTTGGTTTTGGACTCATCCCTACAGCCGTGGCCTATGTCTTATATATGCAGGGTCTGTCCATGGGGCTCGAGACGTCGAAAGTTCCCGTCGTAATGTCATTCGAGACGGTCGTCACCGTACTGGTGGGCATTGGTGTCTACGCCGAGCCCGCCGGCGCGATTAAAGTCCTGGGCATCGTGCTGGTGCTCGCGTCCATCCTGATTATGAACACCGACTTCTCCAAGCTGCGCAACAGTGTGTTTGTCGGTCATGTCATTGAGAGCATGACCTTTAAGCCCAACGCGTGGTGGACCGAAAAATCTCAGGACATGGATCTGTTCCGCGAGCGCACCGGCATTGCGCTGGAACCCACCGTACAGGAAAGCCCCTGGTACTTCGTGCGATAGGGGATTGCGCGCAGGGTCTGACCTGGGGTTATCCAGCTAGCGCCGGCCTACCCAGCCAAACGTTTCGAGTACGTTAAACCCGTCAACGGTCGATTTTCACCCGCGAACGGTCTTTATACTAATTAGCAATATAAGCAACGTATAAGACGTTATAATGACCATAACGAAAAGGAGGAGGCAAGATGAATCAGATCATTCTCGCATCTCATGGCGGCCTGGCCGCAGGCGCCAAAGACACGCTCGAGATGGTTCTCGGCGACGTGTCGAACGTCCACGTCGTGTCGCTTGCTCGTGACGACAAGGAGCCCATCACCAACAAGGTGGACGCCATGATCGCCACGTTCAACGCGGACGACACCGTCTATGTGCTGACCGATATGCTCGGCAGCTCGGTCAACAACAACATGGTCGAGCTTTCCAAGAACGGCACGAAGTTCACGGTTATCAGCGGTTTCAATATTCCGCTGGCGCTGACGCTCGCTATGAGCCCCGCCCCCATCAAGGGTGCCGAGCTCGCGGCCCTCATCAACGAGGCCCGCACCGGTCTGACCAACCCCAACGCACCGGTCGAGGTCGCCGCGGCTCCCGCCAAGAAGGCCAAGACGTCCCGTCACAGCTCCGGTCCCGCCAAGATCGTCCTCGCACGTCTTGACTACCGTCTGCTGCACGGCCAGGTCGTCTTTACCTGGACTACCAAGGTTCAGGCCGAGCGCATCATCGTCGTCGACAACGCTGCCGCCAACGATGACATCAAGAAGGGCGCTCTTAAGCTGGCCAAGCCCCAGGGCGTGCGCCTGAACGTCTTCACCGTCGAGCGTGCCCTCGCCAAGATGGACAAGCTCAACACCCTCGGCGAGCGCGTCATGTTCGTCTTTGGCAACACTGCCGAGATGCTGCAGTTCTGCCAGGGCTACAAGCTCGACGCCATCAACCTGGGCGCCACCGCCAACCACGACGGTGCCGATCAGATTGGCGGCAAGGACAGCTCCGTCTTCTTCGACGCCACCCAGAAGGCCGACGTCAACCAGCTGCTCGACATGGGCATCAAGCTCTATGTTCAGCAGACCCCTACGTATCAGAGCGTCGACATCGACGCCAAGCTGTAATCAACCAGGCTTTTGCCTGACTGAAAGGAGAAGGGTATGAATACGTTCATCAGTGCGGTGCTCGTCGGCCTCGTCGGCGTGTTCTGCATGTGGGACTCCCGCCTGCTCGGTCGTCTTAACTTCGAGCAGCCCCTCGTTGGCGCTACGCTCGTCGGTCTGCTGCTGGGCGATGTGCCCACCGGTCTTGCCGTCGGTGCCGCCGTCGAGCTCGTGTCCATGGGCCTGGTGCAGGTCGGCGCCGCCGTTCCGCCCGATATGGTCCTGGGCGGCATCGTGGCCGCTGCCTTTGCGTGCCTGACCGATGCTTCCGCCGAGACCGCCATGACGATCGCCATCCCGGTCGCCGTCCTGGGTCAGCTTCTCGGTATCGTGTTCCGTTCCATCATCGCCGTCCTCACCCATGTGGCAGATAACGCGATTGATAACGGAAAGTTCAAGACCGCCTACCGTATGCACATCTGCGCCGGCTCCGGTTTGTACGCCATCATGTACTTCCTGCCGATCTTCCTCGCCGTCTTTGTTGGCACCGACCTGGTTCAGGCCATCGTCAACATGGTTCCCGAGTGGCTGTCCACTGGTCTTAACGTTTCGACCAAGATCATGACCGCCTACGGCTTGGCCCTGCTGCTCACCATGATGATCAAGAAGGGTATGACTCCGTTCCTGTTCATCGGTTTCCTGCTCGCCGCTTACCTCAACCTGTCCGTCATCGCGGTCGCTCTGATCGGTGTGTGCCTGGCTGTCGTCTTCATGGGCTTTAAGTTCAACGGTTCCCATGCAGCCGCCGGTGTCGATTCCGACTACGATCCGCTCGAAGACGACGAAGACTAAGGAGGAACACACTATGGCAACCGCAACCAAGGACGTGTCCCTGAACAAGAAGGTCAGCCAGTTCTTCTGGCGCTCCTGGGCCATCCAGGCCTCTTGGAACTACGAGCGTCAGATGAACATGGGCTTCCTCTACGGTATGGTTCCCACGCTCGATCGCCTCTATCCGGACGAGTCCGACCCCAAGCAGCTTGCTGCTAAGAAAGAGGCTTACCACCGTCACATGGCGTTCTACAACTGCACCCCGCAGACGAGCGCTTTCATCCTGGGCCTCGCCGCCTCCATGGAGGAGGAGTACGCCAAGGATCCCGAGAACTTCAACCCCGATTCGATTAACGCTGTCAAGACCTCCCTTATGGGCCCGCTTTCCGGCATCGGTGACTCCTTCTTCCAGGGCACCATCCGCGTTATCGCCTTTGGCTTGGGCGTTCAGCTGGCTCAGCAGGGCTCCATCATGGGCCCGATCCTGGCCCTTCTCATCTCCATCGTCCCCTCCGTGCTGATTACTTGGTTCGCAGCCAAGATGGGCTATCAGGGCGGCCACGAGTACCTGAGCAAGCTTCAGGGCGGCGACCTCATGGAGAAGCTCATGTATGTCTGCGGCATCGTGGGTCTTATGTCCGTGGGCGGCATGATCGCCACGCTGATCGGCGCCACCACCCCGCTGCAGTTCGCTGACGGCACCGTCGTGATCCAGGACATCCTGGATGGCATGATGCCCCAGATGATCTCCCTCGGCCTCACCGGCCTTATGTACTGGCTCATCAAGAAGAATGTCAACACCGGTTGGCTTCTCGTGATCGCCATCGTGGGCGGCATCGCCCTCTCCGCGGCCGGCATCCTGGCCTAGTCGCGACCAAGCGTCTAATCGCTTTCCCCGGGGAGCCTGCCTGGCATCCCATACCCCAGGCAGGCTTCCATCCCCAAAATGCGACAATGGGACAGTCCCTTTGTCGCATCCTCAACGGGCCGGCGACTCGGTCCAAACCACGGTAACCCTGCGAGCGCCCGGCAATGTGGCGCCGCAAAAATCGAAAGGAATGTGTCAGATGTACGAGATCGACCTTAACCTCCCTAAGCAGATCGTCGCTGACGTCCTGTCCAACCACGAGATCCACAGCGTCGCTTTCGTCGGCTGCGGTGCTTCCATGTCCGACCTTTACCCCGCCAAGTACTTCCTGGCCAACAACACGGACAAGCTGAACGTTCAGATCTTCACTGCTAACGAGTTCAACTACGACACGCCTTCCTGGGTCAACGAGCACACCTTCGTGATCACCTGCTCCCTCGGTGGCTCCACGCCCGAGACCGTCGAGGCCAACAAGACCGCCAAGAAGCACAACTGCCCGGTCGTCTCCCTCACCAACAAGGCTGGCTCCGCTCTGACCGTCGACGCTGACTACGTCATCGTTCACGGCTTCCACGCCAACTTCGCTGCCAAGTGCGAGAAGCCCGGCTACGCCATCGCTCTTGCTGTCGAGATCCTTCAGCAGACCGAGGGTTATGACCACTACGAGGACATGATCACCGGCCTCACCAACATCTTCGATCTCTGCGAGAACGCCGCTCAGCACTGCAAGAAGCTCGCCAAGAAGTTCGCCGAGGACTTCAAGGACGACAAGATGATCTACTTCATGGCTTCCGGTGCCTCCGAGAAGATGGCTTATTCTCACGCCGCCTTCCTGTTCACCGAGATGCAGTGGATCGACGCCGCCGCCTACAACACCGGCGAGTACTTCCACGGCCCGTTCGAGGTTTCCACCGAGGGTAAGCCCTACGTCTTCTTCATGTCCGATGGCGCCACCCGTCCGATGGACGCCCGCGCCCTCACCTTCCTTGAGCGCATGGGCGCCAAGGTCGCTCTGATCGACTCCAAGGACTACGGCCTGGCTGACGCCGTGCCCGCGAGCGTCATCACCTACTTCAACCCGCTGCTGCACCTCGCCGTTATGCGCGAGTACGGCAACCAGATCGCCGAGGCCCGTCAGCACCCGCTGACCATGCGTCGCTACATGTGGAAGCTTTCCTACTAATCACAAGTAAGTAGACTTTACGGGTTGATTGAGAGGGGATGGGGTTTGCGCCCCGTCCCCTTTTTTGCTCTGGGGAGGGCGTATCCGTCGCGCCACAAAACCCCAGATAAAACCTACCAAAATAAACCTGTCCCTTTTTGGCAGGTGGGAGGAGATGCGTATGATCAAAGCAGTGCTGTTTGACATGGACGGCGTGCTGGTCGATACCGAGTGGTTCTACAACCGTCGTCGCGTGGCGTTTATGGAGGAGAAGGGGTTCCACTTTGACGAGATCCCCGATCTTTCGGGGTCTAACGAGCCGGCCATTTGGGAGGCGCTGGTGCCCGACGATGTTGAGCTGCGCGAGCGCCTACGCGTGGAGTACAAGCAGGTCTACAGCCCGGACCACCCCGTTCCGTATGCCGAGCTGCTCAACGAGCAGGCGGAGCCGGTGATGCGCAAGCTGCACGAGCGCGGCGTGAAGTGTGCCATCGCGAGCTCGTCCTATCGCGAGTTGATTGACGAGCTGGTGGAGATCGCTGACATTGCCGATGTGCTGGATTACACCATCAGCGGTCACGAGTGCAGTGCGTTTAAGCCCGACCCCGAGATCTACCTGCGTGCCATGGAGGCGCTGGGGGTGGAGCCTACCGAGTGCCTGGTTATCGAGGACTCGCCTTTGGGCATCGAGGCCGGTAAGCGCTCCGGCGCCCGTGTCCTGGCGCTGCGTCCGCACGAGGGTGTCAACCTCGATCAATCGCGAGCCGATGCCGTTATCGATAATCTGACCGACATTTTGGCCGCTTTGTAGCGTCAATCCGCCGCGAGAAGCACTGATTCACGCGTCTTTTGCTGCGGATTGGCTTAATTTGTCATCTATTTGGATCCGTTTGGCTTCGATTCGGATTAAGTGAGTAGACTTTTTGGTGCAGGACGAGCACAATGCATATCTTCCTTTGTAAAACCGCAGGTCACAGGGGTGGCGGTTTTGGGTGTGCTCTGCAGGTCGCGTAAAGTCTACTCACTTGTAATTTGGGCCTTTGGTCGTGGGGTTGCTGGTCCCGCTTTGGTTGTCGAGAGAGGGTGAATTGAAGCGCCCCCGCACGCTCCATGCTACAATCGCGGACATACCCCACAACTACATCTGCCTTCGAAAGGAGCCTGCGTGGCGAACGCCATCGATCAGCTCACGGGCCGAGTGCTCGTACTCGGCCGCCTCACCATCGTCCGCCGCGCCATTACTGCCGTGGCGGTCACGATTTCCGCCGTTCTCCAGACATTCCTGATCCAGGCGTTCATTCAGCCCGCCGACCTGCTTCCGAGCGGCCTCACCGGCGTTGCGGTCCTGCTCGATCGCGTTACCTCGCTCGGCGGCGTTCACATCGACATTTCGCTCGGTATGCTCGCGCTCAACATCCCCGTGGCGCTCCTATGCTGGAGCGGCATCAGCAAGCGCTTCGTCATCTTCTCGATGATGCAGGTCGTGCTCTCGTCGCTGTTCCTCAACGTCTTTCACTTCGCTCCATTTTTGGGCGACAAGATCATGCTCATCATTTTTGGCGGCGTGGTCTCGGGTCTGGGCGCTGCCATCGCACTTAAATCCGGCGCATCCACCGGCGGCACCGACTTTATCGCGCTGTGGGTCTCCAACCACACGGGCAAGACCATCTGGGGCGTCATCTTTGGTTTCAACTGCTTTATCCTGGCGATCTTTGGCTTTATGTTTGGCTGGGACAAGGCGGCGTATTCCATCGTGTTCCAGTTTATTTCGACCAAGACCATCGACAGTTTCTATCGTCGCTACGATCGCGTGACGCTGCAGATCACGACGCGCAAGGCAGACGAGGTCATGACTGCCTACGTAAACCATTTTCAGCACGGCATTAGCTGCGCCGAGGTCGTCGGCGGATATAGCCGCGAAAAGATGTACCTGCTGAACACCGTTGTCTCGACCTACGAGAGTCAGGACATTATCAAGCTGGTGTGCGACGTTGATCCCGGCGCCGTGATCAACGTGTTCCACACGCTCAACTTTGTGGGCGGCTGGTGGGGTGGTCATGTCGACGAGCCCATGCCCACGGCCGTTCCCGATCCCGACAAGCCCGCACGCATGGCCAGCAGGCAGGCGCGCCTCAGCGAACAGGACAGCCTGCAGCAGGACGACGGCAAGTAGGGTATTGGCATTTTGCCGGTCCTGCGCAACCCATCCGAACGAGCCCCCCGAAAGCCCCGTTGCTTTCGAGAGGCTCTCGTTTGCCCAGATAAAACCTACCAAAATGAAGCTGTCGCTTTTTGGTAGGGAGGGTGTATCGTTTTATCATTATGAGGTAATATGAAACTAGACGTTATATACGTATTAGTTATTTCGATATTTCGATAAGAGTGATTAGATATGCCTGCGCCCAAAAATGCACCGCTTTACCAGCAGATTTACGACGAAATCAAGGATGCGATCGAGAAAGGTGTTTATGCACCCAAGGAGCGTATTCCGTCCGAGCTTGAGCTAGCCGAGCAGTACGACGTGAGCCGCATTACGGTGCGCCGCGCCGTCGAGGAGCTGTGCTCCGATGGCTACCTGGTTAAGCAGCAGGGCCGTGGCACCTTTGTCTCCACGCCGCACATCAATCGCCAGTTTCACGCCTCGACGCTGCAGACGTTTACCGCGCTGTGTGCCGGCAACGGCATGAAGGCCGGTGCGCACGTGATCGATCGCCAGATCGTTCCGGCGCGCCAAAACGAGATGGAGTTCTTTGGCCTGCAGAAGGATGCGCTGCTGCTGCATATCAAGCGCGTGCGTACGGCCGACGGCGAGCCCATCTTTGAGGAGAACATCTTTGTGCCGTTTGATGCCTACCGTGAGCTGTTGACGGCCGATCTTGAGGACAAGTCGATTTTTGCCGAGGTCGAGCGTGTTGGCGGAACGCCGATTGTTTCGGTTGGCTACCGCACGGTCGAGGCCGTTCGTGCCAATACCGAGCAGGCGGCCGAGCTGGGCATTGCTCCGCACGATCCGCTGCTCAACCTGCGTGCCGGCTTCACGGGCCCCAATGGCGAGCCGGTCCTGATGGGTAAGCAGTACTACGTGGGATCGCGCTACGTTATGGTCATGTAGCTCTAGTTACGCGGTTTTACCAAACCGCGTAACGGCTCGACGCTGCAAGCTCGCCAGAGCGGCAATCTGCCTTTCAACTTCGGCGGCATGACCAGAAGGTCAATGCCGCCTTGTTTCAAGGCACCTTGCTCGCTCTGGCGGGCTTTCGCTGTCCGCGCCAAAACATCGGCGTTGCCGGGCCGGCACTTGGGGACGTTCCTTTTCTGTCGGCACCTGGGGACACTCCTTAGCCGTTGGGGGCGTTCTTAAACGACTAGTCTGGGCGGCGGCCGTGTGCTGCTGTCCGCGTGGCGGCGTATAATCGGCGGCAGATGACTTGGACGTTAGGAAACCATGACCGATAGCATGCAGCAGATGGCGCTCGACACGCTCGGCGCCTATTTTGGCTACACCTCGTTTCGCCCGGGACAGGACCGCATGGTCGATGCGATCCTTGCCGGTCGTGATGCGCTGGGTGTTATGCCTACGGGCGCCGGCAAGTCCATTTGCTACCAGGTGCCCGCGCTTATGCTGCCCGGCATCACCTTTGTGGTGAGTCCGCTGCTGTCGCTTATGGAGGACCAGACCCGTGCGTTGCTCGCGGCGGGTGCGCGACCCAGCTATCTCAACTCCAGCCTTACTCCGGCCCAGCAAAACACCGTGCTCAAGCGGGCGCGCGAGGGCCGCTACCAGCTTATGTACGTGGCGCCCGAGCGCTTGCTCGAGCCGCGTTTTTTGGCCTTTGCGCAGGAGGCTGCGGGTTCCGCCGGCATTGGCGTGCCGCTCGTGGCCATTGACGAGGCCCACTGCGTGAGCCAATGGGGCCAGGATTTCCGTCCCGCTTACCTGCAGATTCGCGAGTTTATCGATTCCCTGCCGCAGCGCCCCATCGTGGCGGCCTTTACCGCTACGGCGACCGAGCGTGTGCGCGCGGACATTCAGCAGATGCTTGGCCTGCAAAACCCCGCGACGGTAGTGACGGGCTTCGATCGCAAGAACCTCTACTTTGGTTGCGAGGAGATGGGCGACAAGGCCAAGACTGCCTGGGTGCGCGACTACGTGATCGCGCATTCGAGCGAGAGCGGCATCGTGTATTGTTCGACCCGCAAGACAGTTGATGCGCTGGCGGGCGAGCTTGCCGAGGCACTGGGCCCCAGCGGCATTCGCGTTGGCCGCTACCATGCCGGCATGGGCAACGACGCCCGTCGCCAAAGCCAGCGCGCCTTTATCGACGACGATATCCAGGTGATGGTTGCCACCAACGCCTTTGGCATGGGCATCGACAAGCCCAACGTGCGCTACGTGATCCACAACAACGTGCCCGAGAGCATCGAAGCCTACTACCAGGAGGCGGGCCGCGCCGGCCGCGATGGCGACCCGGCCAGCTGCTACTTGCTGTGGAACGGCAACGATTTTCGCATGCGCCGCTTTCTGATCGACCGCGGCGATGCTGCCGATGAGGCGCTCGACGACGAGCAGCGCGCGTGGGCGCTCCAGAATCGATATCGTCTGCTCAGCCAGATGGAGGGCTACTGCAATACCACCGGCTGCCTGCGCGAATACATGCTGCGCTACTTTGGCGACGAGGCCGCGGCCGAGCATGCCGCGGCCAGTACGGGCGGCACCGCCACGGACGACGTCGAGAGCTGCGGCAACTGCAGCAACTGCCTCACGCAGTTCGAGGTCGAGGACGTCACCGATATGGCCCGCGCTGCCGTGCGCTATGTGGCCACGCGTCCCATGCGCTTTGGCAAGTCGCTCATCGCCGATGTGCTCCACGGCGGCAACACCGAGCGCATTCGCCAGATGCATCTGGACGAGGACCGCGGCTACGGTGAGCTGTCGAGCGAATCGGTCGGGCGCATCAAGGACATCATCGGCCAGCTGTGCGGCCGCGGTTATCTGGCCACCTCGCAGGGGCAGTACCCGGTCGTGGGGCTGGGTCCGCGTGCCGTCGAGGTCGAGGATGAGGCGTTCGCCTTTACCGTTAAGCGTCGCGCGTCCAAGCGCAAGGCCTCGGCCCGCGCCCGCCGCGCCGTCGATCTGCTGCGCGAGGAGGCCGAGCTGGATCAGCGCCCGCATGTTGGCGACGATGCCGAGCTGTTCGAGCGCCTGCGTGCCCTGCGCAAGGAGATCTCGACGGAGCTGGAGATGGCGCCGTACATGGTCTTTTCCGACAAGGCCCTGCGCGGCCTGTGCCGCCTACGCCCACAGACGCGCGACGAGCTTATCCAGGTCAACGGCATCGGCGAGAAAAAGGCCGACGCCTTTGGCGAGCAGTTTATGGCGGCGATTGAAGAGTTTGAGTCCGAGCATGCACGGAATGGAGCATAACGATGGCATCCGATGATAAAACCGAGTGCACTGAGGTGTCCGCTGTGCCGCTGTACCAGCAGGTTATGGACGACCTAAAGGGCGAGATCGCGCGTGGCGTGTACGCATCCGGCTCGCGCATTCCTTCCGAGATGGAGCTCGCGAAGTACTACGGCGTGGGACGCATCACCGTGCGCCGCGCCATCGAGGAGTTGTCGCGCGCGGGGTATCTCAACCGCCAGCAGGGGAGGGGCACGTTCGTGTGCGCGCCCAAGCTCAAGCGCAAGATTGTCCAGAAGGGTGACGTTCAGAGCTTTTCCGAGGGTTGCGCTGCCAACGACATGGTGGCCGGAGCACGTCTGGTGTCACGCACGGTGGTTGCGGCGACGCGCGAGGACGCGGCGTTTTTTGGCGTGGAACCCGGCTGCGAGCTCATCGTTGTCGAGCGCGTGCGCACGGCAGATGACGTGCCCGTCATGCTCGAGAACAACGCTTTTGTGCTCGCCGACCATCCCTACCTGCAGACGCTGGCTGACGAGGACCTCACCGATAACTCGATCTTTGCGCTCGTTGCCGAGCATTCGGGTCGCGCGCCGCTCAAGTCCGACCCCTGCACCGTGGAGATTGCGCTTGCCGATACTCAGACGGCCCCGCTGCTGGAAGTGCCGGTCGGCGAGCCGCTCTTCTATATGGAGGCGTACTTTACCGATGCGGACGAGCGGCCCTTGCTGCTCGGACGCCAAAAGATCGTGGGCTCGCGCTACGTGTTCGACATCTAACGTCCATAGATAGAACAACATAGAACAAATTTGCCGAGATGACTTCACGGGCTTTGTAACACGTGTTATAAATAGGACAACATAGAACGACAGCAGGTACGATCCGCCGTCGCTCAAAGCCGCCCCACAAGGAGGAACATCAGGATGAACGCACATGATCTGGTTCAGGAAATCATCGAGCGCAAGGGCAAGATTGAGAACGTCTTTTGGATTGCTTGTGGCGGTTCGATGATCGACCTGATGCCGGCCAACGAGCTGCTCAAGCGCGAGGCCACCACGTTTACCTCGACGGTCTACACGGCACGCGAGTTTTGCCTGATGGCCCCCAAGAGCCTTGGCGAGAAGTCGCTCGTTATTGCCTGCAGCCACAGCGGCAACACGCAAGAGGTCGTCGACGGCTGCGAGATGGCGCTGGCGGCCGGTGCCGAGGTCGTTGCCCTCACCGACTGCGAGGGCTCCAAGATCGACAACGGCAAGTGGACCACCTGGGTCTACCCCTGGGGCGAGGGTGTGCCGCAGGCCGAGGTGCCTCAGGGCATCGGCGCTCTGATCGCCGCCGAGCTGCTCGACCAGCAGGAAGGCTACGAGGCACTCGCCGACATGTACGAGGGCCTAAAGCAGATGGATGCGCTGCTGCCCGCCGCCCGCGAGAAGGTCAACGCCGAGCTGGGCGCCCGCTTTGCCGAGCTCTGTCAGCAGCACAAGTTCTTCTATATCCTGGGCTCCGGACCCAACTTTAGCCAGACCTACGCCATGGCCATCTGCTCGCTCATGGAGATGCAGTGGCAGCACTGCTGCTACATCCACTCCGGCGAGTATTTCCACGGTCCTTTCGAGGCTACCGAGCCCGGCGTGTTCTACTTTGTGCAGCTCGGATCGGGCGAGTGCCGCCCCATGGAGGAGCGCGCGCTGGCGTTCCTCAACACGCACACCGATACGGTTATGGTGCTCGATGCACTCGAGTACGGCGTGGGCGAGGTGCCCGCCAGCGTGCGTTCGTACCTGGAGCCGATATTCTTCTACAACATGAGCTGCGAGCTGCGCGCCGCCCGCGGAAAGGTGTTCGACCACAGCCCTGAGATTCGTCGCTACATGGGCATCGAGCAGTACTAGGTAACGGGAAAAGCATTCACCTTCGATTCGCAAGGGCGCTGCGTGAGTCAAAAAAGCGGGCCGCGCCGGGGATTTCCGGCGCGGCCCGCTTGGTATCGCGCTTAGATTCGCGAGATTGCGGCGATTGACGGCCTACTTGCCGACAACGCCTTCGGCATCCCACCAGTCGAGTTGGGCGATGTTGTCGCGGATGTGCTGGCAGCTCTTGTGGAAGCCCTCGAGCTCGTGCTCGGACAGGTCCAGCGTGTAGACCTCCTCGACGCCCTCGGCACCGATCACGCACGGCAGGGAGGTGAAGATGCCCTCCTCGCCATACTGGCCGGTCATGAGCGTGGAGGCGGAAAGCACGGCGTGCTCGTTGTGCAGCACGGCGGCGCAGACGCGCGCGGCGGAGTTGGCGACGGCGTACTCGGTGCACTGCTTGCCCTGGTAGGTTACGTAGCCGCCCTTGCGCGCGAGCTCCTCGATCTCCATGTGGTCGAAGTCATACTTGTCGGGGTTCTCGGCCTGAAGTTCGTTGAGGCTCTTGCCGGCGATGGTTGCGGCCTTAAAGGCGGCAAGCTGGCTAAAGCCGTGCTCGCCGATCATGTAGGCGTCGATGGACTTGGGGCTCACGCCGACCTTCTTGGAGATCTCGGTGCGCAGGCGGGCGGAGTCCAGACCGCAGCCCGAGCCGATGATCTTCTTGGGATCGTAGCCGGTCAGGTGCCACAGCTCGGTGCACACGACGTCGCAGGGGTTGGAGATGCTCACAAAGATGCCGTCGAAGCCGGCGTCGACGATGCGCTTGGCAAAGGTGCGGGCGGCGTCGGTGGTAAAGAAAAGCTCGCCGTCGCGGTTGCCAGCGGCCAGCGCGACCTTGCCGGCGGCGTTGACGATGACGTCGCAGCAGGCAAGCTCCTCGTAGTGGTCGTAGCAGTTGACGATCTTGGTGTTGTACGGGACAAACGAAAGGGAGTCGCGCAGGTCCTGGACCTCGGACGTCACCTTGGCCTCGTTGATATCGCACAGGTACAGCTCATCGGCAATGCCCTGCATGAGCAGGCTGTTGGCGACATGTGCTCCTACGTGGCCCTGGCCGACCACACCGATCTTACGCGTCTGGTACATATATGTATCCTTTCGGCCGAGTTTTTCGCGTCGAACCATTGTAGCGTCCTGCTACCACTTTGCTAGACTAAAGCGCCATAGATTTTTGGGGCATGCCTTAATCTCTACTTTTGGAGCGATTTGGGCCGCCGACGGTATCGCTGGGCGATGTGCTCGCGCGGATGGCGTCGGTCGTTGTACCATAGCTGCAACTGACTCGTAAGGAGCATCCATGCCCATTCGCATCCCCGACGCCCTCCCTGCCGCCGCGCAGCTCGAGAGCGAGAACATCTTTGTCATGACCGAGTACCGCGCGCTGCACCAGGACATCCGTCCACTGCGCGTGCTCATCCTCAACCTCATGCCCACCAAGATTGCCACCGAGACGCAGATCATGCGCAAGCTCTCCAACACGCCGCTGCAGGTGGAGGTGGACCTGCTGCGCACCAAGACACACGAGGCCACGCACGTGAGCGCCGGCCACCTGGAGACGTTCTACCGCACGTTCGACGACATCCGCGACATCCACTACGACGGCCTGATCATCACGGGCGCCCCGGTGGAGCAGATGCCGTTCGAGGAGGTCGACTACTGGCCCGAGCTCTGCCAGATCATGGATTGGTCCACCACGCACGTGCACTCTACGCTGCACATTTGCTGGGGCGCACAGGCAGGTCTGTACCATCATTACGGTATCCAGAAGTACGACCTGCCGACAAAGGCGAGCGGCGTATTTGAGCATTATCTGGTGAAGCCGCAAAGCCCGCTGGTCCGCGGCTTTGACGACCGTTTCTATGCCGTGCATTCGCGCAACACCGATGTGCGCCGCGAGGATGTGGAGGCCGAGCCGCAGCTTGAGGTTGTGGCCGTGTCCGACGAGGTGGGCCTGTACATCGTCAAGTCGACCGACAGCCGTCGCTTCTTTGTATTTGGCCATCCCGAGTACGATACCGACACGCTGCGCTTGGAGTACGAGCGCGATGTGAAGCGCGGACTCAACCCGGAGGTGCCGGCGCATTACTTCCCGAATGACGACCCCACGGCCGAGCCGCGCAACGTCTGGCGCAGCCAGGCTCAGTTGCTCTACACCAACTGGCTCAACTACTACGTCTACCAGACCACGCCCTACGACCTGGCCCGCGCCGGCGAGGAGCACTAGGCCGTCGGGAGGTGCGCCAGCCGTTAGGCGCTGACGATGTGGGGCAGCGGCAGGTCGTGGGCGTCGGTGGGAACGTGGTCGACGCGTTGTTCGTCAAAGGCGATGCCGACGATTTGACATACGGGCGAGAGCATGGGCAGGTAGCGGTCATAGCAGCCGCCGCCGTAGCCCAGGCGCGCGCCGGCGCGGTCGAAGGCCACGAGTGGCACGATAATCATGTCGAGAGCTTCGGCAGGCACGATAGGGAAGCGGCTGCTGTCGATGTCCGTGGCCGCGAAGGCCCGCGTAGGGTGGGCGATAAACGGGGCCGCGGACGCATCGTCGGCGGCAACTGCCCGCATGCACATGCGCTGGCCACAAGCTGCGGCATCAACTGCCGAGAGCATGCACGGATAGGCCACGCGCCAGCCGCGTTTGGCGGCCGCAGCGGCAAACGCGGCTGGGTCGACTTCGGAGCCCATCGCGGCATAGATGGCAACGGTGTGCGGCGCCGCGGCATCCAAGCGATCCAACAGCTCAACAAGCCGCGCGCAGATAACGGCAGACTTCGCTGCCCGCAAGTCCAAATCAAGAGCATCGCGCCGGGCAATCACCGCTCGCCGCAATTTAGCCTTGTCCATCCCAACCTCCTCTAGCAAACCTGCCAAAAAGGGACAGGTTTATTTTGGCTGGTTTTATCTGGGTAAACAGCAAAAACAACCACGAAGGGGACACATGCACCTTCGTGGTGGTCTGTGCTGTGATGGGCGTCTGCGGCGGTTTGTCTCGATCTGTAACAGTAACTCGGCAAAATTGGACTTAGATGTTACAGATCGAGACAAACCGCCGCGGTGGGCTGCGCCGCCTCGCCCAAGCCGCAGAAAAAGGTAGATTTTCGGGCATGTCCCAAAAATCTACCTTGGTGCGTTAGCCCATCAGGTCGACTACGTTAAAGCCGGCGTTGCTCTTGGCGATGACGTCACGACCGCCAAAGACGCAGGTGGGTGAGACGGCCGCGATGCGCGTCACGTCGGCGCCGAGCGAGCGCAGCTCACCGGGCGTGGCGGCGAGCATCTGGGCGCGACGCTCCTCGCGCGCATGCGGATCGAGCCCGGCCAGGTAGGTCGTGTTGCGGCGCTTAGTGAGTGCGTACGGCTTCACCGGCGCGTCCATGCCGCTCACGCAGCTCACGATAAAGCCCTCAAAGGCGGCCTCGTCGGGCTCAAAGCTGCCAAGCCATGTACCCGCGCGCTCCACGCGCTCAATCGAGGGGTCGATCGCCGGGTCGCGGTAGGTGTAGAACGCCGCCTGACGCTCGCCAGCCGCGCGGAATCCGCAGCCGTACGCGCCGCCCTTCACGCGGATTTCGTTCCACAGGTAGTCGTAGGAGAGTGCGTTGGCGGCAACCGCCCAGGCGCCCGTCACGTCAATGCCCAGGCGACGCGGGTCGCACGCGCTTGCCGCAAAGCAGACGTCGCTGGGGATGACAAAGGCCTCGTGGCGGTCGCGCGGCGCCGGCACCACGAGCGTGCCGCTGCCAGCACCGTCGCCAGCGCCAAGCCCCAGGTCGCCCGCGGCATCCCAGTACGCATTGAAGTCCTCGTCGCTGCCGGTGAAGCTCGCCATGCAGCCATCGGCCACAAAGATGCGGTCTGCCAGCTCGGCAAGCTTGGCGCGCAGGTCGTCCAGGCGCTCGTCAAAGTGCTCGAGCAGATCGCGCAGGAACAGGTAGAAATCCACGCCCGAAAGCTGCTCGCGCACCACGGCCGAAGGCGAGCTGTAGCTCATCGCGCGACCGAGCGCCGCCGAGTGGCCGTTGTTGATAAAGCCCTGCTCAAGCCCAATGCGAATCTGCGTGAGCACGTCGCGCACGCGGTCGGCGTCGGCATCGAGCAAAAGCGTGCTCGACCACACCTCGCGCGGCAGGCTTGCCAGTGCGTCGATCTTTTCGGACAGGGCGCCGGCGCTCACCAGCAGGTAGGGGCGCACGTCGTCCACGTCGGGCTGCGTCATGACCTCGGTCGTAAAGCTCAAAAAGCCGAGCTTGCCGGCGAGCAAGTTGTCGAGTTCCTCGGCCGAGTGCTCGCGCGTGGGCAGCTGCTTGAGCAGGCGGCAGAGCAGCGTCACGTAGGGCAGGTCCTCAAATGCGACGCAGCTCAGGTCGAAATACTGCATGGCGTAGGCCAAACGGTTGGTGGGAATGTCGTGGCGCAGGCAGGGGATGGGCGCAGTCGTGTCCACAACGAGCGGCGGCTCGGGGCGCGCCGCGCCAATGTCGGATACACGCAGACGCGGTAGCGTGGCCTTGTTCTCGGGCGTGTCCTCCGCCTCCTGCGCGGCACGCAGCACAGCCGTGCGCTCGACTACGTCCGCCAGCTCGGCATCGGTCATGGCGTCGCGCTTGGCAGCCAGCTCGGCAGCTTCGGCACCCTCCGCACCCTCGGCAGCGTCTACCGGCACCAGCTCGACCAGCGCCATGTGGTCGTTCTCCAGCACGAGCTCGCGCAGCAGGTCCTCAAAATAGCTGCCGTCCAGCTCGCCACGCAGCTCCTCGTACACCGGGCCGTACTTGAGCGCCAGCGTCGCGGCGTCGTCATCGTAGAGCCACGTGCTCAGTGCGTCGCACGCAATGGCCACGCCGTCGGCGATGCCATAGTCGCGCTGGCGCAGGTCGTATTCGTTGCTGCTGATGATGGCCTCCAGGCGCTCGCGCGGAACGCCGTGCTCACACAGGTCGCGGCAGGCGTCTTGGAACACGCGACGCAGCTCGCGCGCCACGCCGGGCTGCGCGTTTTGCAACATGATGAGCTCGTAGGGCTGCAGGCTTTCGGCCGCGGTGTAGCTCACCACGTTGCCGCCCAGGCCGGCGGCCAGAATGGCCTTCTTAACCGGCGCTTCGTTGGAGCCCAGCAGTGCCTCAAACAGGATGTCCGCCGCGATCGTGCGCTTGCGATCGAGCGCACTGCCCAGCACCAGGCCCAGGCCCACCAAGGCGTTTTCGGGCGTGGTGGCCATCTCGATACGCTTGTATTCGCAGGTCACAGGCGCCTGCACGCCCAGCGGATTGGGTGCCAGCGTGGACGGGTCCTCGCCGGCGGCGACGGCTGCGTCCATGCGGCGGCTCGCGGCACTCGGCTGCGACAGATAGCGCTCGTCCAAATAGGCCAGTGCGCGGTTCACGTCCAGGTCGCCGTAGAGCGTGATGTAGGAGTTGGAAGGATTGTAGTGGCGCGCGTGCGTGTCCAGGAACTGCTCGTAGGTGAGCGCGGGAATCGCGCGCGGGTCGCCGCCGCTCTCGTGCGCATAGGCGGTGTCGGGATAGAGCGCGGCGTTGACGGCATCGTCCAGCACGCTCATGGGGTCGGACAGCGCACCCTTCATCTCGTTGAACACCACGCCGTTATAGCGCAGCGTGCCCTCGCGCAGGCTCGCGGAGCTGTCGCCGCCCTCGCCCTCGACGCTCTCCGGCAGGTCCAGCTCGTAGTGCCAGCCCTCCTGCTCAAAAATGGTGGGCTTGGTATAGATGGCCGGGTTGAACACCGCGTCCAGGTACACGTCCATCAAGTT